>CAYRFN010000401.1:0-1513 GCA_964423495.1 uncultured Desulfobacteraceae bacterium | reverse complement strand
CGGCCCTATCAATAAGAAAGATGCATGTCGCTTTATTTATGCAAGGATATATAATATCATATAGATAACTTCTTATAAGCTCGGAGCTTCTTCCTGATGAAATCAGATAATCTCTAACACCTGAGGCTCTATATTCTTCCCTTACAACGATCCCTGTTGATGCAGGAATAAAAAGGGGAACATTTTCAATAAGTTCTTCAAGGTGCTTCACCGATAAATTATCAGGGGATTTTGAAACTTTGTGATTAAGGCCTCCATAACGGTAGTGGGTTTCGAATTCGAAAGATAGAGCATTTTCATAGTTGAGATAAAATCTGATAGGAATACTTACATTTCCCTTTCCTCTTGTCTTTTGGTTATACCAAAGGTCCTTAACAAACATGTTGGGTATAAGGTCAAAAACATAATCCGTCCGATTTGCAGACATCACCCTATTTCTTTCTATCCAAAAACACTTTCTTAATAAGTAGTGCCCAAAAATTATGGCTTGTAAAATTGAGGTTTTCCCGGAGTTATTAACACCAATTACTACGTTGAAATTAGAAGTATTTAGTTTGAATTTGCTAAAGCATTTAAAGTTTTCTATTTCTAAATTGTCTAATCTCATTTTATTCCTCTCCTTTTCTTAATGGGTTAGTTAAGAAAAAGTAAGCTAAAATTGTAATTAAATGACGAAATATAGCAGACAAAAATGGAATTCGGACTAATTATTTTGATTATATTCCGACTATACTGCAATTGCCGGAAACAAGAAAATGAAAAATGCAATGGTGTTGCATTAAGCCACCACTTCTGCCTGCTTATGACTACTCAAGTGTGCAGATACCTTGCCAGGAGCAAATCCCTTTTAAATTATAATATGATTGACGATATGGTTTGGATACCTCAGGATTTAGAAATCTTAATATTTGCCAAAAGATAGCAGATATCTCAGGATCGTCCGAATGCCATGTACGTTGGAGTAATCACCACATCTTAAAGGCCCAAAAAGCATGTGATATTTTTTAGTGACCTGCTTTGCGAAGGGATTCGCTTGACATATTACAGGCCAAAAATCCATCCATTTCAATGGCGATATCTTTTCAGCTCAACCCTGCTATTAGACGACTCCCACCGGGGGGGCGTAGGCCCATATGGGCCGGAGGCATTCTCCCAGCTCCCAGTGCTTGCTCGCCGTCCTGCTGGCGTGTCTGATAAGTGGCTTTATGCAGATCCTCAGTATCCAGAGGTCTACACCGGCTAATTTTTCAAAACAAGAGGTAACTTAAAGGGAGACATATGACCTTTTTCCACCCAATTGTCGCCTTATCCACGAATAAATGGTTTTGTACTCAGATTCCAAACATGCGTATGCCTTAACCTTTCGATCTAATGTCGGCCTAAAAAGAAAGACCGCTACATGATGAGGCGACTTTTCCATTGACACACAAGTCAAATTTCCCTATATTTTCGCCTCAAAAAAAGCGACTTCTTAGTGCGCCAGGCAAAGCCTGCGAGATCCAGTTGGTTGAAA
>CAYRFN010000400.1:0-1530 GCA_964423495.1 uncultured Desulfobacteraceae bacterium | reverse complement strand
AAAATTTCAAGCAGTTGATATTTGCAGGACGATAGCAGATATCCCAAGATGAGAAGGCTTTGAGATTTTGGGCAAAGCATGCTATGCACGAATGTCCCCTCTTTCACACATAAGTCAACCGAGGATTCGACCCCTTTATTACAAACAATCTTTAAACGTAATACTTCTTGTCTATCTCATTCAAGTGGCGGAGGAAGGCTTACTAATTTAACTTTTTGGCTCGTAAACTTCAAAGTGTTTCCGTGTTGGCGGTGCTTTCAATATGCTACCTATCGCTTCTTGTGTTTTGGGAGCTATAACGGCCTGGGCCGCCTCAGCATCTTCTTTGGTATCCCATATAGCCAAAGTCATATATTCACCGATTTCAACATCGCCAAAAAAGGTTGCATTTTTAAATCCCTTTAGGGTTTTAAGAAGTGAGGCTGCCTGGTCAGCCGCCTTTTCTCCTGCCGAGCGCATTCCGGGGCCAAGTTGAAAAGTTGCCAATGTCGCATACATGATTTACCCTCCCTATATTTAAAATTCTGGGATATAGTCTCTCTAAGGCTTAACCGTCAGTAGAAATATTGCGGACCAATCCCCCGCCACGTACTGAGTCATTATACGCCTCAGAGTATATTTGTCAATATTGGAGTATGAACAGAAACGTCATAATTAATTGCGCAATTAAAAAATATATGTTATGATGATTTTTATGAAACCATCAAAGATAACAAAGAATTCAGCCGCGAGTATAACGAGTCGGCTGGAATGACGCGTTATATGGGTTTTCTTGTTATGATCATTCCGAGCCTGATCTAAAGTTGTTCTATTAATCTGATTGTTTGGCGAAGACAAATGAAAAAGGTATTGCGATCAGATCTCCGATGATGTAGGTGGCAAAAATCACCACATACAGTAAGGCATAAGCCTGAAATTTATCCGCAAATAGAATAGGCAGAAGCACTCCAATGAACCAGACGACCTTGTAACACAACTGTAACAATAAAACAGGGGTAAATTTCAGAGGAGAACGCAGGCCCAAGATCGACAAAAGTCCAAATGCCACATAGACGCTACCAAAAACACCGAAAACGATCGGATCTTGGGCTGGCCAGCCGAATATTGATCGCATGACATCAGGTATGATAATTATTCCCAACCCGAATCCACCTGCGCCAACGATAGTATAAATATACATTCCTTTAAGCCAACCCCATCGGACATTGTTATTTTGAGACATTATTAATACCTCCTTTCTTGTAATTGTTACTCATAGAGCACTCTCATATAACATTGATATTAACTATCCGGCGTGTTTTTGTTCCATCATCACGAAAACTTGATTTGTAGTAAACATACATCAAAAACACGATTAATTCAACAAATCGAAATTATTGTAATCAAAGTTGCAGATACCTTGCCAGGAGCAAATCCCTTTTAAATTATGATTGTCGATATGGTTTGGATATCTCAGGATATTAAGGCCTTAAAGAAACGGGTCAAATCTTCGTTTGACTCTTGTTAGATCAGTAAACGTTCCAGGAAATA
>CAYRFN010000399.1:0-1604 GCA_964423495.1 uncultured Desulfobacteraceae bacterium | reverse complement strand
ATCAGGGTTTTGAATCATCCATTCTTCCATTTGACTCATACTTATCTTTTCCACCACCTTGGTAAGATGGAAGTACCCATTCCATATCCTGTAAGTTCCGGCAGTTTTTCGGATTCTTGCGCCTCTTTGAACATATCACGAAGAGCTTTTTTTCGGCAGTCTCACCAGAAGAATTCATAAAAGTCTCTCCTCTGGGGAAGCAATGAAGTAACGACATTCTTTGCTTAATTTCATATTTTATTTCCTACTTTTTGCAAACTACTCTTTTGCCGTGATATGATAGGTAGCTTCTGATGCTCCGTTGTGGTCAAAGGTCTTCTTGAGCTTCCTTAACCACACATGATAATTGGAACTGCTTGGCCCGAACAGGTCATGTGCTTTATCACCCAGTACCCCATGGGGCACTCCGTAATACCTCTCCAGAGCTATCCTTTCTTGCGCCACCTTGAGTTCATGGGCACCCTCGACCGAGGCAGGGTTGTTAGGGAAATAACGAATTAGTATTTCCCCATGGCCTAAATGTCCGTGCTCATGAGTCCAGCCCATCACTTCCCCACCATCATTTAATATCAGGTCTCTATCTATTAGGTCCTGCTTGGTTTTGTTCACTTCTTGCATAAAATTAACCATGTAGTCAAACATGTCGTTGCCTGCCTGAGCCCCGCCAAAGGCTCCGGTAGCTCGAAGTGTTTCCCTGATAGAAGCGGTAGGCCTGATGCAACGCCACATCATGCTGCCGCCAAACTTGGGGTCCTCCACCGGTTCCAGGGATTTCCCCTCGGTTTCCTCGATAATCTGCTCTAAGACTCTCTTTTTATATTCGAATTCGCCTTCGGAGTTGCCGATTAATATGAGGAAGAAGCCTGGCCCCTGTGAAAATTTCTTTAGATGTTTGAAGAGTGCAAGTTCTTCCTCATTGCTTGTCGCCGAATTCGCGGCTACCATAGCAATATCAAAGGCCATCAACTCGTAGGCTATCTCACTTTCACCAATCTTGCGCGCCGCCTCAAATCTCTTTTCAATTGAGGGGAAGGAAAGATATCGTGCCATAAAACCCGGAGGTATCTGGCTTGGGGCATATTGTGGCGATACGCCTTCAAGAGGAAATACTGAGGGCCCCGGCCAGTGAAAAATTTTGGTGGCGGCCTTGGTAAATACTCCCATCCCTCCTAGGGGCGAGGTACCTCCCCTAATCACGCCTCTTAGTGACGGTCCTGGCCCATCACCGCAGAACCACTCATTTAAGGAGGCAAGGGAGCCCAGTTCGATTATGTCTCCTTCGGGGGTTACCCACTCTACAGCTAGGATATTGCGGTCACCAATACCTGTGGTCTGCCCCATTTGACCTGAGCCGGCATGAGCGACCAGAGGGTGTGCCGAGCAATTGGCCCCCGCCCCCGTGATGTTGCATGTCAGGCCTCTCTTCATTAGCTCAGCGTGTAGCTGAGCACCAATCACATAGGGCTCAACCACCGCATACATGTTTTTTTCATTGATTTCCAGGATGTGGTTCATCCGCCTTAAGTCCAGCTGGATAACCCCTGGACCGGGAGGGTCGCTGAAGAATCCCCAGCCGGTACTTGATGCCTTGAATTGAATGTTGT
>CAYRFN010000398.1:0-1655 GCA_964423495.1 uncultured Desulfobacteraceae bacterium | reverse complement strand
TGCCATAATAGGCAACATAGAGCTTTCTACCGCATCTCCCACAGCGAAGTATGCCACTTAACAATCCTTGTCCATTTCTTGCAGCCCCTCGTCTTTCAACCTGCGTTTGGCTAAGGCAATTGCTTCTGATGAGAATCTGATTTTCTTCAAATCTTTCTAAATCAATATATCCATCATGATGATCTTCTATAAACACTTTCGCTTCTCTTCCATCATTTATTCTTACTTTGTGCTTTACTACCTTCCCGTCCCTATATTCCAACTTTGTGGTTTCCCGACCCCATACATATACGCCAGCATAAAAAGGATTCTTTAGCATTTCTGTTAAGTAGCTTTTTTCGGGTAGCTTCCAAACAATCTCCTTTTTACCTGCTATATCCTTTGATACCGGAACCTCAATATTTTCGGATTGAAACCAGAGATAGGTTTGCCTTATGCTTTGTATTTCTCTGAATTTTTTAAAGACCAATTCAATTGTATCCCGAGTCCTTCTATTAGGATCTTTGACGACAGTATCACTTGCATCCCAAATATATCCTGGTGGAACCTGTCTCTTAAACTTCCCTCTTTTTGCTTTTTCTTCCATACCAGCTATTAGCCTTGCACGCAATATTTTCAGCTCAACACTGCTTATTGTACCCTTAATCCCTAAGATTAGCTGATCGTCCATACAATTACAATCATAAACCTGGTCGCCATCGCTGATTAAGGTATCAAAAACACTACATACTTCCAATAGCCGACACCAATCCTTATCTGTTCTTGACAACCTGCTCGCTTCTCGGCTGAATATTATACCGGCCTCTCCCACGGCCACTAGAGATGTTATTCTTTCAAATCCACGACGCTCGGGGGCGCCTACAGCCGCACTGGAGCCTAAATCACTGTCAATGATTTCAATATCATTCCATCCCCACTGTTTGGCTTTATCTTGTAAAGCGTACTGAAGTCTTTGGCTTTCCTTGTTTTTTTGAACTTGTCTATCTGTAGATTGGCGTATATAAATAATTGCCTTACGATTTAAGTGGCCTTCTTTTATCTTATTATTTTGTTGGGAGATTATCATTTTCTGATTTTCCTCCTTTATTAACCTGGATCAGTACCACAGCCATTTGTCCGATCAATTTGTCCTCAATCTCACTACTTAATTCAATATCGACTTCCTTGCTAATCTCCTTCATGAACTCAAAACCACGCTGTTTCATCCTGCCCTCCTCTCTTTTTTGAATAGGTGAAAATCCTATTGCAAAATAATTGAAGGACATCAGAGTAACAGGTCGTCTATTGAATTCTCAAGTAGTTCAATTGCTCTTAAAATGGCCTTTAGGTTAATATGAGGAAATTCTGAAATATGATAATCCGTACATTCCTGCTGCGTCATCCAGCCTGGAATTTCTTTGCAAAATCCCTTTGGCGCATCAACGAAAATCGTTCCATTTTTAGCTATAGAATTACAAACTACTCTTAGCTTTTTCCCAAAAAGCGGATGAAATGGGTAATTAACCTCAATTTCTGAACCTATGGTATTTTGGTGGGTCCTGGTTTAAGGGAACCTGTTATCGGGCCGCCAATTGGATCCTGTTAGGGAAAACTACCGGAAGGGGCAAAAACGACCAAACCAACAAAGTCAATAGATCCATCAAGGACGTCTATGG
>CAYRFN010000397.1:0-1701 GCA_964423495.1 uncultured Desulfobacteraceae bacterium | reverse complement strand
ATGAGACCTTTGAATTTTCCATGTAATGAGCAAAATATCCTTGAAATGATAATTTTCAGGAAAAATTGTCGATTAATTTTTCAGTGTAAATCTATTAATGAGATTTTCTTCTGCTTATAACTCTGTTTAATAACCCTATATGGGCTTTTCCTCGTCTCGGTATGCCCACTTTTTGTGTTTGGGCATACCTCTCCCTTATCATTATGCATAAGCCAACAACTTAGACCCCCTAAATATATTGAACGCCATTTGCCTGCACATGGTATCCCAAATGTTCTTTAGAATCGTGGTAAACCTGGCTCTATATGCTCTCTCCGAGCCGGAGGCCGCAAAACTCATTGTCTCTCCTATCCTTTTATATCCCCCCAGTGAAATATGCTCTGCATTTCACGGGGCACGGCATGTCTTCCTCCTTTGTTATTAGTCACAATCTGAGGAAAAATATAGCATGAATAAAAGGCTATTTGCAAAGAAAATCAGCATGTTAAATCACTTTTTTGCCAAACCTAATATTCCCGTTCGTTAAAGAGTTTCAATGACTTCTGATTTTGACTACTATTTCTCACTGATTTTTTTTGATTTTAAAAGGTCAATATTGTTGGAATCATTCATAAGGGTGATTTTCACCCAGTTGTGCAAAGATCTCAATATATTACAGGTGTTAGAGGCATTAAAACAACTGATAACGAATTCTGGATTGTGTCTCTTAAGGAGACCTATAACCGATGCCCCAATAATGTTTTCCAAGGCGCTAAATTCTATGGACATTACATGGACATCAAAAGGGTGTCAGGCTTTCAAAACCGTCTTTAGTAACAAGAATGGTTTGCTCAAACTGTGCTGAAAAGGAGCCATCCTCGGTAACGGCCGTCCAGTTATCCTCAAGAATGCTAAGTTCCTTCTTTCCTAAATTGATCATAGGTTCAATCGTAAATACCATACCCGGAACCAGGACTATCCCCTCCCCTTTTTGGCCAAAATGGGGAACCTGAGGAGGCTCATGGAATTTATATCCCACACCGTGTCCCACAAACTCCCTTACCACTGAACACCCTTCCTTTTCTGCATAATTCTGAATAGCCCAACCTATATCTCCTATTGTATTGCCAGAGCGGACCTCGGACATTCCCACTTTCAGGCTTTCTCGGGCAACACTAACTATCTTACGTGTATCCGCATCCGGTGTTCCCACGAAGAATGTCTTGCTTGCATCAGCATAATAGCCATTTAAAATGGGAGTGACATCTACATTTGCAATATCACCCTGCTTCAAAACCCTATTCCCTGGGATGCCATGACAAATCTCTTCATTGATGGACACACATACACTCTTTGGAAAACCGCGGTAGTTCAAAGGAGCAGGAATGGCCCGATTTTTGACGGTAAATTCATGTACCATAATATTAATTTCATCGGTGGTAATGCCCGGCCTTATTTCAGATTCCACCAGATCGAGTGTATCCAGGGCAAGACGTCCAGCCAACCTGATACCTTCGATGTCATCTCTATTCTTAAGCCGGATTCTGTATCGTTGATAATACAACTCTTTTGTGCCCATAAACTCCTGTTTCTCCTTATTGAGACAACACTTTTTGTATTTAATTCCACTCCCGCAAGGGCAAAGATCATTTCTGCCTGTTTTTAAAATCGGATCATCTCCAGATTAGTTGATAAAAATAAGGGGAATATGTAGTGATTTCA
>CAYRFN010000396.1:0-1785 GCA_964423495.1 uncultured Desulfobacteraceae bacterium | reverse complement strand
GTTATCGGCATGGCAGTATCCACAACCTATGGATTGCCGAGAATGGGGCCAACCTTTGGGGCGATGCTTCTTTCAGGCGAGGTCGGAGCTGCAATAGCTCTGAAAAAACTAAATGAAATTACAAAAGCTAAATAAAATTATCCTTTACCCTCTGTGCCAATATGAGTGAGACACCTACCCCTTGATAAATTAGTGTAGGGCGAGTAGGTAGGTGAATCATGGAAAGAGAAAGAATGAAATTGCTTGGCACATCGTTAACAGTGAAAGCCGAACCGAATCCCGAGGTCCTGGAGAACAAGCCCCGGAGGAAGTTTACGGCTAAATACAAACTCGAAATACTTAAAAAGGCTGATGCCTGCACCGGATTTGGCCAGATAGGTGCCCTTCTTCGTAGGGAGGGGCTTTTCTCCTCTAACCTGACCACCTGGAGAAGACAAAGGGCACAGGGTCTTCTGGATGCGATGTCCCCCAAGAAGCGAGGACGAAAAAAACAAGAGATCAACCCCCTTTCCCAAGAAGTTGCCCGGCTTCAAAAAGACAATGAACGTCTCAAACGCAGGCTCAAACAGGCCGAGACCATCATCGATGTTCAAAAAAAAGTATCCGAGATCCTGGGCATTGCTCAGGATCACGACGAAAGGAGCAGCTCATGAAAGCCGCCTCTGATCTGAGCCAAGATGTTGGAAGGAAACCGGCCTGTGAGTCTCTGGGAGTGCCCAGGGCAACATTTTATCGTCATCTTGACAGAGAACAGAACCCGTGCACTGATAATGGCTCCCGGCCAGATCCTCCTTTATCCCTTACCTTTGCAGAAAGGCAGAACATGATCGACATCCTGCACTTGGAGAGATTTCAGGATAAGGCTCCCCATGAAATCTATGCCACGCTTCTGGATGAGGGACAATATCACTGTTCAATCAGGACCATGTATCGAATCCTCAAATCCGTTCATGGCGATGTCAAAGAGCGACGGAGGGGGCATCAACGGAATCACTATGAGAAGCCCGAACTCCTTGCTACAACTCCCAACCAAGTGTGGTCCTGGGATATCACGAAACTCAAGGGCCCGGTCAAGTGGACCTACTTCTACCTTTATGTCATTCTGGACATCTTCAGCCGATACGTCGTCGGATGGATGGTCGCTCATCGGGAACAGAATGTTCTGGCCAAACGCCTCATCGAAGAAACATCCATCAAGCAGGGTATCGAACCCGGGCAATTGATCGTTCATGCCGACCGGGGATCCAGTATGAAATCGAAGGTCGTCGCCCATCTGCTTTCGGACTTGGGCATTACGAAAACCCATAGCCGTCCTCACGTGAGTAATGACAACCCTTACTCAGAATCACAATTTAAGACCCTGAAATATTGCCCGGAATTTCCGGCTCGGTTTGGTTCCATTCAGGATGCAAGGGATTTTTGTGGGCCTTTCTTTAACTGGTATAACAAAGAGCATCGCCATTCAGGCATTGCACTGATGACGCCGGAGCAAGTCCACTATGGCAAGGCGCAAAATGTTTTTGACTTGCGCTCCCGGGTCCTTACCGAAGCGTTCGTAAAAAACCCGTTAAGATTTAAGGGCAGATTACCAAAACCCATTCCACTGCCGGAGGCTGCGTGGATTAACAAGCCCAAGACAGAAGAATCAGAGTCTAATTTATAAACATGGGTGTCTCATTTCCATTGACATATTCCGTATGTTTAATAGCCATCATTCCACAACAAATTATTGCTGATGCTATTTCAACTGATTTCGATACGTTAAAGGAAAATGCTGAACAGGGA
>CAYRFN010000395.1:0-1838 GCA_964423495.1 uncultured Desulfobacteraceae bacterium | reverse complement strand
GCCGTAGCGCAGTGATGTCCCTTCGGCCTTGCAGTTGACGTCTCGTTTTTGAAAAAGAGAGTCCCATGTCCTGCCAGGGCTACACTGCAAATTTCTTAAAAGAGAGTTCAATGCCCTTCTTATCAATCATAACTTTTAAATCCAAAATTATGTAACTCATATTTAAGAGATCAAGATAATAAACTGGCCTGGTACAAACTGGATTTCCTCCCAGGACGATAAGTCTTTTTTATTTTTTCGTTTATTTGGCGAAATTTTTCAAGACTAAAGATACATTTAGTAAAGATGTAAATTTTTAGTTGTGATCTTTCAGACTTCAGTGTAAAATTTATGTATCTGTTTTAATTCACACAAAACATCATGTCCCGCTGTTAGGGTTAAGATAGCTCCAACAGTGGGAAGGCTTAAAATAATGTATAACATTGATAGAATTTAGGGAGGATTGTTGAGCATGGAGATAAAGACATTAGGTATTGTTGGTGCTGGGCAAATGGGCTCAGGAATAGCGCAGGTTGCATCAGCTAGTGGACTATCAGTTATTATGAATGACATAAAGGATGAATTTGTGGAAAAGGGATTTTCGGGTATTGAAAATAGTCTTGCACGGATGGTCAAGAAGGAAAAGATCAGTCAGGAAGATCAGAAAGCCGTTTTGGATAGGATAGAGGGCTCAACCTCTTTTAAAGATATGGTCAAAGCCGATTTTGTGGTTGAAGCTGCGATAGAGAATGAATCTTTAAAACAACAAATTTTCGAGGATTTGGAAGCATATTGCAAGGAAGGTGTTATCCTTTCTTCAAACACATCTTCCATTTCAATTACCAAGATTGCGGCAGCTACAAAAAGGCCTGAAAAGGTGATTGGTATGCATTTTATGAACCCTGTCCCTATGATGAAGCTTGTAGAAATCATTAACGGGCTGGCCACCTCTGATGAGACATTCCAGGTGACAAAGGATCTGGCATTAAAATTGGGGAAGACACCTGTACCTGCCAACGACTTCCCAGGTTTTATTAGTAACAGGGTGCTTCTGCCTATGATAAATGAAGCCATTTATGCCCTTTTTGAGGGAGTAGGCAAAGCAGAGGATATTGATGAGGTTATGAAACTGGGTATGAACCATCCCATGGGCCCGATTGCATTAGCTGATTTGATCGGGCTGGATACTTGTTTGGCCATTTTGGAAGTACTGCATCGAGGGTTAGGTGATGATAAATACCGACCATGCCCTCTATTAAGGAAATATGTAGATGCTGGATGGCTTGGAAGAAAAACAGGAAAAGGGTTTTATGACTATTGATTTGTGATTTTGATCAACATCTGTAATTTGAAAATCTGATCGTATTATTGTATGATTTGAAAATCAAACATGTTTCTCCTGCATATGAATAATTTAAATGTAACTGTTTGCTCTTTGAAAATAAGGCATGAATGGGCATTGGGTCTATTTTGTGGAAGGCCTATCTCAAAATGCCTTACTGAAAGAGATCCCATGCCTCTTATAATTAGCTAATGATTTCTTTCAAAGCGTTAATTTGTTACAAATAATTTGGTAATGTTCAAAAGGCTTCGCATTTAGAAGGACATGGGACTCTCTTTTAAGAAACCCGTCCCGCCTACGACTGGATCTAAAACCCCTGGGTGTTAACCATGGATCAGGAACAGAAAGGCAGGGCATAGGGCTCTCTTTTCAGAAAACGAAAAATTAGTTGCTGGTTATTTGAGTTAAGTTGCTTCTCAGGCGGGCGGCAACTTACTGAGGTTAATGCCATAGCCACCATAAAGGCAAGGTACTGACTTAACCCTCCGCCCGCCATAGCGCAGTGATGTCCCTTTGG
>CAYRFN010000394.1:0-1844 GCA_964423495.1 uncultured Desulfobacteraceae bacterium | reverse complement strand
CTGACTTAACCCTCCGCCCGCCGTAGCGCAGTGATGTCCCTTTGGCCTTGCGGTTGACGTCTCGTTTTTGAAAAGAGAGTCCCATGTTCTGCCATGGCTAAACTGCGGATTTCTTAAAAGAGAATTCCATGCCCTTCTTAAAGAAATCGAAAGGCACATAAACTTTTTAAGCACAAACTGAATGTAAATACTTTTGAACATTACCAAAAAGTAGGGTCATTGAACTAATAAACTTGACCAATATATGATCAGCTATTAAAACACTTCTTAAAGTGTAGTTGAATATAAGGATAGAGCAGGAATTAAGCAAATTTGGAGGGAAAAGTGAAAATCATAGAAAATGCATTAAAGGAAGGAAGGACTACGCTTTCAGAGTATGAGGCCAAACAGGTGCTGGCTGCTTATCAGATCCCTACTACAAGGGAAATCCTCGTTAATGATATTAAGGATCTTAACAAGGCCGCACAGGAGATTGGTTATCCTCTCGTCATAAAAGGATGCTCATCCAAGATCACCCACAAGACCGAAAAAGACCTGATCAAAGTAGACGTCAGAAATGACAATGAGGCTAATTCAGCTTTCAATGATATTATTACCAACATGAATTCGACAGATAAAGCGGTTTTGGTCCAGGAGATGGTCAAGGGAAAACGAGAACTTGTTGTCGGCATGATCCGTGATGCCCAGTTTGGTCCCAGTGTCATGTTTGGTTTAGGGGGAATATTTACCGAGATATTAGAAGATATAACATTTCGCATAGCCCCTTTGGAAAGGCGAGATGCCTTAGAGATGATGCAGGAGATCAAAGGATATAAGATTCTGGAGGCTGTTCGAGGAATGGAGAAAGTGGACCTTGAAATGCTTGCCGAAATATTGATCAATGTGGGACGTATCGGCATAGAGAATAATGAAATCAACGAAATTGACATCAACCCTGTGATCATTAGCGGGAGCAAACCAATTGCTGTGGATGCGTTAGTGGTTTTATCCCCTTCTCCATAAATTTGGCAAACACTTACCGCTTAAGGATTCCCCTGATCAATACATTATTCCTCATAAGTAGAGATTTAAGGACATTTCAATGAAAAAGGAAAGCACTTACTCATTGTTAAAAGCAATGGCGGCCAGAGAACCCTTTGCTAATCTGATGGATATCAAAGTCCTGGAAATCACGGAAGGTCATGCCAGGGTCCAGGCAAAGGTGAAAGAAGAAATGCTCAATATCCACGGCATCACGCACGGTGGGGCGCTCTTTGGCCTGGTTGATGAGGCCTTTGAGCTGGCATCAAACTCACACGGGACCGTGGCATTGGCACTTAACATGAATATTACTTTTTTTGCCCCTACTAATCCCGGCGATGTACTAACCGCGGAAGCAAAAGAAATATTCCGTTCAAATCATACAGCTACTTACCAGATTGATGTTATTGCAGATAAGGGCAAGCGAGTTGCTTCCTGTCAGGGAATAGTTTACCGAAAAAAAGATCATCTGCCCGGACTGGAGAAGTAATAGTCAATAAATATGCCCAAAGGCAAGCCAATCTAAGATTCCTTTTTATAATGAAGAACACCACTCTTGAAATTATCCGAAATATAGAAGATACCCACGGGCTTACACCCGTGGCACTAATATATGCAGTGTGGCTTTGAGACCTTTTCTGAGTGACTGGCGGGAGGCCGCCGTGCTTTTCACGACTTATCAGCGGGGGAAACCGCAGCCCACGACTTGTCGGGGGAATGCGGAGGGGGCAAGAATCCCCCGTGGATAAGTCGTAGAAAAGACCAGGCTGGGAGACTCGGAACCAAAGAAAAGGTCTTAACGACACACTGTCTCATGATTACGT
>CAYRFN010000393.1:0-1852 GCA_964423495.1 uncultured Desulfobacteraceae bacterium | reverse complement strand
GATGGCTTACTTTCTTATCCCTGAAATTGGGGTACTTTTTCATCCTTGGCAATATCTTTGTGTCTGGTGATATCCCATTCTGAGCGGTTTGGGAACTTGTGGGTTCTATAGGATAGCGGTTTCGTCTGATGTCGAATAGCCTGTTCAAGGAATATTATAGAGTGGATGAAGTAGCAGATTACTTCGCCATTTCAGTGAGGACCGTCTACCGTATCATTGACGAGGGGGAGCTGAACCGCACCAAGATCCGTGGCTGTTTGAGGATTCCGGCATGGGAAATCGAGAGGTATGAAAAGGAGCTGGAAAAACAGATGGCAGAACCGTAACATCCCTTTCCTGGTTTAAAAAATGTTCTTATTTGATGACTGTGAGTTATGAAACAGGAATATATCTAAACCATTTCTTGACTTTAGTTTAAAAATATGGTTTTTTAATGAGTATGCGTAATGAAACAAAATCAAAAATAAACCGCCTCATCAGTCAGTGGCCAAGAGGGACGCCCGCTACCGCGTCCTACTTGAACACACAGGGTTTCAGCCATGATCTCCTTACGAAATACAAACAGAGCGGTTGGATACAGTCCTTCGGAAGAGGCGCTTATATCCTTAATGGAGACAAAGTGGAATGGCCCGGAGCCCTTTATGCCCTTCAAAACCAACTGGGCTTGAATGTACACCCGGGAGGAAAGACTGCCCTTGAACTGAAAGGATATGCCCATTATTTACCCTCCGGCAAAAGAAAAATATTTCTTTATGGAACTCAAGGGCTGGTTTTGCCCACCTGGTTCAAAGGGGACCGGTTAGGGGTGGAAATCGCTCTGATCCGTACCAACTTATTTCCCGTAGCCAGTGGACTGGGTTTCTCGGAATTCAAGGAAAAGGATCTCATCCTGAAGATATCTGCACCGGAACTGGCAGCCATGGAGATGCTTCACCTGGTGCCGGGAAAGGTCGGTTTTGACGAAGCATTCCTGATCATGGAAAACCTTGCTACTCTCCGAGCGGAAATGCTCCAGAGACTATTAGTCAAGTGCCGGTCCATCAAGGTCAAAAGGCTTTTCATGTTTATGGCGGAAAAGCATGGGCATTCGTGGGTATCAGAACTGGACGTTTCGAGGCTTGATCTGGGCAAGGGCAAGCGAATGGTCGTCCCAAGAGGACATTTTGACACAAAATATCGGATCACCGTCCCCCGAGACCGCTATGAAGAGGGCGCGGGATGAAGGACACGGTCTTCTTCAAACAGGCGGAATTACTCCTGAGAATTCTGCCTTTGATATACGAAGAAGACGTGTTTGCCTTGAAAGGAGGTACTGCAATCAACTTCTTCGTACGGGATCTCCCTCGTATATCCGTGGACATTGACCTGACTTATCTGCCCGTAAACGATAGGGATTCTGCTCTGAATGAAATCCGCAGCAGCTTGCTCCTGATTTCCGAGGGAATCAAGAGGAGGATAGCCGGGGCAAGAATCATACCGAAGATAATCCATGGGACTGAGGTCGTAAGAGGCCTAGTCGTCGATAGCGAGGGTGTAACTATCAAGATAGAGCCAAACCTGGTGCTCAGGGGATCTGTGTACCCGCCCGAAATAAAACCGCTATCGAAAAAGGCTCAAAATCTCTTTGAGTTGTCTCTCCAAAGCCGTATCCTTTCACCCTATGATTTGTATGCCAGCAAAATCTGTGCAGCCCTTGATCGCCAGCACCCAAGGGATCTCTTCGATGTCCATTTGCTTCTAAAAAGCGAAGGTCTTAAGCCCGAAATAAGGGAGGCCTTCATTGTCTATCTTGTCAGTCATCCAAGGCCCATGGTTGAGATCCTCAGTCCCCAGAAGAAAGATATGAGAGATA
>CAYRFN010000392.1:0-1880 GCA_964423495.1 uncultured Desulfobacteraceae bacterium | reverse complement strand
GAAAAGAGAGCCCCATGTTCTGCCATGGCTAAACTGCGACTTTCTTAAAAGAGAGCCTCATGTCCTTCCAGTTGCGAACTCTTTTGAACGTTACCAAATAATTATGTAATCGAGAAAGCATTCAGTTTTTCCGGTTGCCCCCTTCTGAATCCGGGGCTTGCTGTTCCCTGTATTTCAACCGGATATCCTTTTTGAGTATCTTCCCCTGAGGATTTTCAGGTAGGGATTCGAGAAACTCTACTGACTTAGGTGCCTTGTAGGAAGCCATGTGTTCTTTGCAAAAGGTAATGATTTCATCCTGGGTTGAAGCAGCGCCTTTTTTCAAGATGACCACTGCATGTACGCGCTCCACCCATACGGGATCAGATATTCCGATAACAGCCGCCTCAGAGACCGCAGGATGCATATAGAGGACGTCTTCTACTTCTCTGGAATATACATTTTCCCCGCCAGTTACAATCATTTCCTTTTTTCTGTCTACAATATATATAAATCCATTTTTATCATAGTATCCCAGGTCGCCGGTATGGAGCCACCCATCAATGAGAACCTCACGGGTTTCTTTTGGTTTGTTCCAGTATTCAACCATGATGGAATCACTCTGTACGATTATCTCGCCTACTGTTCCGGGTTCAACATCATTATTCATTTCATCGACCACTCTGACGTGAACACCAAGACTGGGTTGCCCGCAGGAACTTAATATTTTTTGTTCTTCCAACGGCCTGTCTAAAACTTGATGAGCCTTCCTAGGAAGTGAACTAATTTGTGGTCCTGATTCGGTCTGGCCATAGCCCTGTGAAAAAATTAGGCCAAATTTCTCAAGTCCCTTTCTCAATAACTCAACCGGCATCGGAGATGCTGCATAATAGACTCTATTTAAACTGCTTAGGTCATACTCTTTGAAATTTTTGTGGGACATCATAGCATTTAGCTGTGTTGGGACAATTTGTATATCCGTCGCCTTCTCATTTTGAATGGCCTCAAGAACAGCAGCCGGATCAAAAGATTTTTGAGGCATGATCACATTACATCCCCCGACAATGAAAAAAGGCCACACATGACTGTCTCCACCGATGTGAAAAAATGGCAAAACCATTATATGCCTGTCTCCGGGCTTCGTGCCCATCTCCAGGGCTTTTATTCGGGTGTTATCCAACTTGCGACGATGCGTATAGAGGGCACCGCGAGGGACGCCTGTGGTACCACTTGTATAAAGAATGAGAAGGGGGTCGTCTTTGTTCACATTCACGTCAGGCTCATCCGATGGATGTTTTGCGAGCAACGCGTCATGAGAAACCATGTCATGATCAGAACCCCCTAAAGAAATATAGTGTTTTACTTTAGGAAGACGGGATCTTAGGCTTTTAACAGTTTTTTTAAGTTCAGGGCCGATAAAAATTGTATTTGCCTCTGAATAATTGATGAGATATTCGATCTCTTCGCTGTGGAGTCTGGGGTTGAAGGGTGAAGCAATAAATCCTCCTTTCATTGTAGCCCCATAAACATCAACGTACTCAAGACAATTCCATGACAGAATGCCTATGACATCTCCTTTTTTAACCCCTAATGAGCAAAGGGCATGGATCAAACTGTTGACCCTTAAATTGAACTGGGCGAAAGTTATTCTTTTTGGTCCGCATACAAAGGCCTCATCATCGGAATGCAAAAGTGCATTTCTATAAACAATGTCAGCAAAAGTTCCTCTACTGTAACGGCACAATTCTTTCAATATAAGTTTATCTGACATGTCTTCAGCCTTTAACTAAGGAATTCTTGCACTGTTGCATCTCGTCCTTTTCATATTGGAACCATTAGAATAAAATAAGGTTTTTGTCAAGTTATTGATTATCAAAATATTTAGTTTTTAGTCGGACTCA
>CAYRFN010000391.1:0-1892 GCA_964423495.1 uncultured Desulfobacteraceae bacterium | reverse complement strand
ATTACGTCTTGCGTGAAGCCACCGTGCATCAAATAGGCAGGTAGTACCTGCCCTTGACCTAATCTCGTTTCTAATAGTCCCAGCCAGCTACCATCCCATTCTGTATCTGAAGTCATATAAACACGTGAAAGCTCACCGGAACCAAGATGTGCACATCGGCAGCGAGGACAGCATCGCTTCATTATTCGTTCAAACTCATTGGTAATCGACAAAAAGCGCTTTAAGCCTAACACCATGTTCTCAACCCCAGGGTATGTACCATAACCCTGCGAACATTCTGAACAGGAGATGACTATAGGGTTTATTTGAAACAAGTGATTACATGTCTCACATTTCCCTTGTGACATTGAGTTTCCACATACTCCGCAGAGTATGCCGCCGAGCCCTATTTGAACAGGCCTATTTCCATTTACTGAAAATTTGCCCGTAACCAATACCTGAATACCATGCTTACCGCAAACTGCTTCGGTTTCTTGATCCGTTTGTTCGCAGATTATCATGCGGCGTCTAGGTTTTTGGGAGAACTTGAACCGCTTGAGTTGGCTCTCAAGTTCTAAAAGTTCGCTATATACCAAAACCTGTCCTAACGCCTCCATCGAGAGTTTAGGCTTAAGCTCGATAAGCCACAGTTCACCATCTGTTTCATAAACATAATCAATACGCTTCCCCTTAAATCCGACTTTCCGTTCAGCTATTAAATTACCTTTGCCCAGATGCTCGTCCAGTAGCTGTTCAATATCTGATGGCCCAATTATCATGATACCTCTTAAGAGACTAGCTTTGTTGACCCTCCCCGCAATTCATTGGAGACTTTGAAAGGCTTGATTATTTATATATTCGTTTATCGTTATAGAACTATTATTTTAACACGATATTTCGATTTGTCAATACTAAACTGGGCAAAATTTTGAGTCTAAATTCATATTCCAGTGAATTTAACAACCTGGCTAATTGCGAATTCCATATTCTTTAACCATTTTAATAGCATCTTCTAATATTTTAGAGGCAACCTTATATCCTTTTGCCTTCATCCTACTTACCCAGCTTTTCCATAGTGGTTTGCCAGCAATATTGATCCATCTTGCCACTTCCTCTTCAGGAACTGTGTATTCATTAACTTCAAAACCCGCAGCCTCAACAATTTTAGGTAGTTCTCTGCGAGTGTAATCAAAGACACTCGTAGCATATCTTCTCGCTTGTGTTTCACCGGTAACACTCATAATACATTGCTGAATACAATTTTGGTGTTGGTGAAAAAAATTTTTGGGTGGACTGAAAAATAACCAACTTTTAAAGCAATCCACCAAGCCTTTATTACTTGACTTCACACTAATACCTGCTCCAAAATAGATTAATGGACGAAAAGTATAAAATGTTTAAGTACGACCGAACGAGTAGGGCTTTTGACGCCATCCCAAGTAAACACTACAATTCTTATCTTTGCTGGCTACATTAAATTAGGTCCACCGAAAGGAGGCCCTGATGTCTGTTGTTAATGAGACGAAAACAGAGGTAGTTGAGACCGATGTGCTGGTGATTGGCGGTGGCATAGCCGGTTGCCTGGCAGCTATCCGGGCCAGGGAGTGCGGCGCTGATGTTACTTTGGTAGATAAGGCAAATGTTGGCCGGAGCGGCGTGAGTCACCAATGGTCAGGAGTTACCAGCTACTTTGATCCAGAGTCAGATAGTTACGACGACTGCTACCGGGAATGTGTGGAAGGTGGGCAATGGCTGGTTGACCAGGCTAGGCTAGAGAACATGATAAGCGAGACTACCGACAGGGTGCACGACTTCGAGCGGTGGGGCGTTGCCTTTCAAAGGGATAGCGATGGCAAGTTCATCCGCAGCCCGGGCGTTGGCCAGCGCCATTCACGCATCGTCTACCTCACCCG
>CAYRFN010000390.1:0-1898 GCA_964423495.1 uncultured Desulfobacteraceae bacterium | reverse complement strand
TGTTTTTCATCATGTGTTTGGTAACTATATAAGACTCTTGAAAGCCTTTTGACCAGGCTGTCCTGATATAATCTTGCCGAATGGTCTCTAAAACACTTGATCGAGTCTGACGGGTTATAGCGGCAACCGAAAAAATAGCCAGACAAACGACTGGCAAAATAGCTTGTTTAGTGCTTATCCAAAAATCAGTAAACGGTGATGTATACCCGTATATTGGCAAAACGTGCAACTTGAGTCCAAACAGGTAAAGCAGCAGTATACCCAGCCAAAAAACTGGAACGCATATCCCGATATTAGCTAAAAGCGTTAAAATGGTGTCTAAGGCTTTGGCCCTTCTTATTGCCGTTATAGTACCAATGGGAATTCCCAAGATAAGACTTAATAAAAATGCTGAAACGCCCAGATGAAGCGTAACAGGAATGCGTTCTGCCATAAGTTTAGTCACGTCCTCGTTATAGAACAAAGAATCTCCCAAATCACCGTGGAGAATGTCATTCCACCAGGAGAAATATTGGACTACCAAGGGCCGGTCTATACCATATTGATGTCTGGCCGCCTCTATCTGCTCTATAGTGAGTGAGGAGAATTCCCGTTCAGATAAATAAATGAGTATGGGATCCCCGGGTAAGAACCGAATTAAACTAAATATAACTACACTGACAATCAGAATAACAAAAATTGCTTGTATGATACGCCGAAGAATAAATGTTGTCATGGATGTCTTCTTACCAATAATGGCTTACTTTAGGCTAAGGTCTTACCCCTATGATGTTAAAGGTAAATAGAGTCATCTTCGAAGTTTTTAGATACACTTCATTTTCACCTATCCCCTCCTGCGAATGTTATAGGGGAGGGGATAGGTGATATTCTCTATTTATTCACTCCCTTACCCGGATACCCCCCGGCCATAAGGTAGTGGAAGTCTATTTTACGAAGTAGGCATCCGCAAAAGTCGTGTGAACTTTGAAACACCGGGCTTCATCCCACATGCCAGTGTCCCTGACATATGAAGCCTCAGCGCCTGTCGCAAAGTTGACCCACACCGGAATGGTGAGAGCCTCATCATGCAGTATTCTGACGACGCCCTGAACATAAGTGGCCAATTTGTCAAGGTCAACCTCTTTTTGGCCCTGCGTTAGTAACTCGCCCATTTCCGCTGTTTTCAGTACACTCGCATTGTAGATGCTATTGGGCCCAAAAGCAGTGTTGAAGGCATCATAAGAACGAGGTTCTGACGGGGTACTATAATACAACAAGCGGTTATTCCATCCATTGTAAAAATAGTCAAGAAATTTACCCATATCTACTATATCTATGTCCGCTTCAATTCCTACGGCAGCTAGATCGTTTTGCAGAGCGACCATCAAATCCTTGTCTGCAAAACCGATTGGGCCTGTCAGGGTCGTTTTGAAGCCAGTGGGATAACCGGCTTGCTCCAGAAGCTGCTTGGCTTTCGCCGGGTCGTACAAACGGGGCGCGAGATCAGGCACGTAACTGTTTCTGACGGGATCAGATTCCTGATAAGCTATTATATTTTCCCCATATCCCAGTGCGTCTACAATCGCCTGCTTGTCGATCGCGTATTCTACGGCTTCACGTACCTCTTTTTTATAAAAAGGTGAATCGGCGTTTATAGAATCAGGGTATAAGCCCCAGACTGCGAAAGGAACTTTCTTGATATTGAATCCTTCCTCTTTAAGACTCTCAAGGCTCATTAATTGGATAATTGTCAGGCTATCCACTTCACCTGCCCTGAGTGCCAGTTCCTGGGCTGTGGGATCGGCAATATAAACCCACTCAATAGCATCCAGGTATGGCTTACCCTCATCCCAGTAATCATCGTTCCTTACATATTTCAGAGAAACGTCCCTCTGAAAGCTCTCGAACTTGAAAGGCCC
>CAYRFN010000389.1:0-1901 GCA_964423495.1 uncultured Desulfobacteraceae bacterium | reverse complement strand
AAGGAATCATTATCAACATCAAGCAAGTTATTCCAAGAGGATCGATTTAAAACAGCCTTTTTAGGTCTGCTCGTATTGATTATTACTCTGAATTTTACATGGAGCCTATTGATGTCGGTTGCTGTTATTCCTGACGACTGGGATGCTTGGGCCATATGGGGTGCAAAAGCCAAAGTTATGGCATTGGATCGAGGACCTTTGCAGAATGTTACATATTTTGGCCATCCAGATTATCCTCTTCTATGGCCATCTGTATGGGCATTTTCCGGCTGGTGCGCGGGTGGCTGGGAAGAGCAATGGAGCAGGGCTTGGGGGCCAATTTTTATGTTATTTTGTGCTTGGGAGATATTTATAATACTTAGACGTTCAACATCAAGAAATGACTTAGGTCTACTTGGTGCCGCTCTTTTTATCTCGGTTCCAGCTATTCCTTTGATATCTTCCTGGAGCTATGCTGAAGCGCCTTTGTGGTTGATGATGACATTGAGCCTTGGTTGCCTTCTAAGATGGCGAAATATAGGACAAATGCGAAATGTGCTGTTGGGAGGAGTTTTTGCTGCGGCAGCAGCCTATACAAAAAATGAAGGGGTCTTATTTGCGTTGTTAGGACCATTCTGGCTTCTTGTAGTGGCGAAAAATAGGCGTTTTATTCCTGTTTTAATTTACTGTCTTTCTTTTGTGGTTCTTTATCTACCCTGGATTTGGTGGGTAAGGGGAATTTTGGATTTAGGGTCTCATGCCACGGCAGGTCTAAATTTTGACATGGAAGCCCTACAACGTGCTTTGAATCGTATGCTGTTAGCGTCAGATCTATTTCTCAGAGTATGGTTAGATATCCGCCAATGGAACATTGTACTTTGGGTGATTTATATTATTTCGCTTTATCTGCTTGTTCGAGGCGATAGAAGTATCAGGGTACACTTTATTTTTCCAGTCTTCGTGTTGTTTGGTTTTGTTATTATTATTGCTTTTCATAATGAAAATATATCCTATGTAATAGGAACGACCTGGAATCGATTGACGGCACAGACTATACCCCTATTTATAATTGCGGTGGTACTTGGAAGTTGGAATAAACTGGCAGTTATTTTTAAGTATGATTAGAAAAAGAGTAATCATAAAATAGTAATTATCTTGTCTTGCAAAAATTTATATAAAGAAATTGTATTTTATGATGCAATAGATTGCTTCTATGCAATCTTTGCTGTTATTTCAGGCTCAAACCCGAATCGGTTTTCCTCAATTTATCTTGTCTGAATTATACTATTGATAAACAGACCTTTAAATAATGAGTTGGCCCAAGTTTTGTCATGTATACTTTATTTCACGCTTAACAAGTTGGTTGACCCCACTGGTGATAAAATGTAAAAGATCTGACTCTTTTCGCATGTTAGTTTCGGATATTTAAATTTTATTATCTGTGGTCGGGACCATATTATAATCATAATTCCCCATAACTTATTGAGAAATATAATTAACGGTTATCTAATATGAAGCTTTCAATTATTATACCTGTCTACAACGAGGCAAATACGCTAAAAGAGATCATTAATAAGATAGAGGCTGTAGATTTGGGAAGCATTGAAAAAGAGATTGTTATAATCGATGATTGTTCCACAGATGGCTCCCGAGAGCTTATCAGAGGCCTTGAAGGAGACTATATCAAACTCTTTCAAGAAAAGAACAAAGGTAAAGGGGCTGCTTTAAAGCGTGGTATCAAAATCGCAGCCGGGGACTTTGTCATCTTCCAGGACGCAGACCTTGAATATAACCCTGAAGATTACAAAATTCTGCTCAAACCAGTCTTAAAAGAACAAACAGGTATTGTGTACGGTTCAAGGTTTGTAAATCAACGATTCATCCTTTTGGGCAAGAATAAAACAATTTATCCCATACATTGG
>CAYRFN010000388.1:0-1929 GCA_964423495.1 uncultured Desulfobacteraceae bacterium | reverse complement strand
AGACCTCAACCACTATATGTAGTGGGTACTTGAGCGAACTGCATACCCACAAAAATAAATTTGACTTCAAACTTATCACTGTGGGAGCAGCTTCCCAGTCACGAAGATGGGGATGGTCCTGTTTCGCAATGGTACTATCGCTAAACTGCCCATGCGGGAATCACGAAAATCCTGGTCTGGTTGAAATCAATTGTGTTGAATTGTCCTGTATGAACAATGAAGGCCCTGGAAGGCGTGTAAGAACCTACAAAACTCTTGAGCCCTGATGGAAGAGATTGCCTCGGGGCGTGATGGAGTTTTACCTCAATGGGATAGGGTTTTTCCGTGCCGGCTTGCCAGATGAAATCGACCTCCTTCTTGTTGTGGCTGCGCCAGAATCGTATGTTTTGATAAATATCATCATCTCCGCCAAGCTGGGTATAGACAAAATTCTCAAAAATTGCTCCCCCGTCCGTTCGCTGGTTCAGGGGAACGAAGTTGTTGACAACCCCGTTCCTCATACCCACATCATTAAAATATACCTTGGGTGTCTTGATAATCTCCGTTCGTTTGTTGGTAAAAAAGGGGGGGACAAGGCTGAGGACATAGGTGTTCTCTAACAGGAAGAGATACTTCTTGACCGTAGGACGGGAGAGCCCCGATGACACGGCCAGTTCCTGATCCATCACCAGGTTGCCGATTTGAAGGGAAAGAAGACTGACCAGGTTGTTGTACCCTGATACATCCGCAATTTCCCCAATATCTTTGATATCGCGTCTGATATATAGAGAATAGATCTCCTGGATGTCTCTTTGTCGTATGATCGGGTTTTCTTTCAGGGCAACTGCCGGATATCCGCCATAAATCAAGTATTCTTCCAAAAGATGATTAAGTCGATCCATCTCATCGGAGCCAAGATCCTTGAAATCCTTCTCAGGATGTTCAGAAGAGACCCAGAACCTGAAGTCAAAGGAAGAAACGATGTCTGTCAGGGCCTTTTCGTTCTTGAACTGAAGGAATTCCAGGAAATCGAGAGGCCTGATGAGGAAGCGATACACCCTGCCTGTCAAACGGTCGGTAAATTTTTTCTTGATCTCAAGGGAGGATGAACCGGTAACAATGAACTTGAGCCGGGGTTTGTTATGGTCATGAAGGTATTTCAAGAACGAGGAGGGGTTGTCGAGGTGCTGTATCTCGTCGATGAAGATGAAAGCTCTGCTCTTCGGGTCGACGCCCTTATCTTTGAGGACCCGCCAGAAATTATTGAAGTCCTTCAGACTATTTATCAGATTGAAATCATGAATGTTTTCAAGATCAAAAAATGCGGTCTGGGAGGGAGAAAGGCCTTTTTTCCACAAGAGCCTGATGATCAGGTACAGTAGATATGTCTTACCTGTCTGTCTTGCGCCGGTCAGGAGAATGATATTCTCCGCGTCCAAAAAAGGGACAATCCTGTGAAGGACCTTTCTTGGCAACAGATTCTCGGGAAATGGGATATCCATAGGCAAATACTTTACAATTCCTTTAAGGATTTGTCAATTAAATAATGAAACGATGCCATATCCTGGTATCGTAGGCCGGAAAAGGCAACAGAAAAGATGCGAAGCTACTCAAGGGGAGGGTTCCGATTATGTGTTACTGCATAACCAGCCCTAACAGGGTTCATGTGAATATAGCGAACCAATTCCCTCAGATAGGCGTCTTCCTGACAAAGTATTGATTTGCCTGCCCTGTTAAATCAAAGCTTCCCTAAAGCAACAACTCATATTCTATCATAATCAAAGGCAGGAGAGTTGCACAGAGCCCATAGTATTTTGATTATTTAACCGGGGTATCCGTTAAGCTGTCCGTGGCGGCGGTGATCCCGCAAGGCGGGATTAAAAGTGAGGGCATAATATTGACAGGGATGAGGAAGTGCCCCAAGAGCAGGGATTGGAAAATGGACCATGA
>CAYRFN010000387.1:0-1976 GCA_964423495.1 uncultured Desulfobacteraceae bacterium | reverse complement strand
TGACCTTTTTTCCTTGGGATTCTATTCTGTCTTTCTTTTTCATATTGTTTCCACGTTTTTGTCATTCAGGAATGTGAGCAGAATCATTGTACTACGAAACGTTGCTGTAATATTATTGCCTATCACTTGTCATGAATGGATTTGTTACCAAACTTGTCTTCTACAATAAACTTACCCTCTGGAAGGGATGCGCCCAAATTATTCTTGAGATAGTTGAGATATGCCTTATTGCCCAGTCTTCCTCCACTCATTCTCTTTATGGATATCATAAGTCTTAAGTAAACCTGGCCTATCATCGTTTCATCCAGCCCTTCCCTCCAGGTTGGGCCATGGGTTTCGTACTGATCGAAAAGTGCCCTGGTGAAAATATCCAATCGGTGTCCTTCCATCTCTTTTCGCTCCGAATGAATCGCGTAAATAGTCTTGTAGCCTTCACCGACCAGGGTGTCTGTAAGTTCTAAGTCCCCTCTAATATATAAGTCCCGGACAAGTGATTCGATATCATAGGCCATTTCTGCCACAGATGGTTGCTGAAAAATATCATCAAATTGACCGTGCCCAACCTCGCTCATTAATTGAGAATATCTTTTTTCTTCTTCTCGTTTCTTGTGAAAGACAGCTCCCTCCAGATATCGACAATCCGGTTTGCAGTCTATTTTTCCGTACCGGCTCTCGGCGCAGCATAAAGGGCAAATGACTTTATCCAATGGGGCACAGAATCGCTTTCCTTTCTTATTTGAACATAAACTACACTTTGTCATAGGCTATTTTCTCCCTCGTCTTCGGTTGTTTACTCTTTACATGGGCCGGTTTATCTTGTTGCCTCTTAAACCGCTTTTTCACCACATGGGACTGATATTTCGCAGGCGTTCACAGTCTCAAGGTTCACAGTTCCGGGCTACTCTAAATGCCTTGCATGCAAGGCCTGCGATAATCCGATTTGTCCATTCAAGCAAAGGCAGCGGGCATTAATCATCTCAACCGTTCTTCGACTGTGCCAGCTCTTGATCAATCATTGCTGCAAAATGCTCTTCATCTTTAGCTTGAGCTTATAGGAGAATCTCTTGTCGTTGATCATCTGTTCCAGTGGGTCACGGATTAGTTCAATCGGCGAATACTCCAGGAACCGAAAGATTTCTGATATCCATTGTCTGGTGGTGTTGTTTGAAGGGATTTGATATAACTCATCAATCAGGTAGGGTATGAGAACTTCTCTTGTCTCTGGACGATCTAAGCGTCTTAGGATGTCTTTTTTGAAATGAACCTCCTCTATTGTTTCGGGAAGAGGCAGCCCTCTAAGGAAGTTGACCAAAGCCAGAAGGGCCTGTTTATTTCCCAAAGAGATCATGGCATGTAGACTGGATATTGCCTCCTGGCGCTTACCTGGTGAGGGATCTTTAAGTTTTGCTTCATACTTATCCACAGGCATTGTGGTCCAGTCAATGTTCCTGATTTGCTCCTCCAATAAGGCTTGTTCAAACGTTTCGGGGGTAAGTTCTCCTGCTTCAATTAGGCGCCTCAACTCGCGACCTAAAGGGCTGTCGTCATCAATTTCAATGCCCTCAGTCTCTTCATAATCCTCACATGCCTCGCGATCCCCCTCATATTTCTTACGATCCACTAGGTCTTGACAACAGCTATAATCTGAATTTTCCAGGAGTTCCTCGATAAATGGCTCAAACTCTTCATGATTCAGGCAGATGCCGAATTCAGTGGCCTCTTCCATGGTTGCTGGAAAAAAATGGGTACAGTTCCAGCATATCTTTTCTAATTTTTCTCCTGTCATGCTTCCCACTCCTCTATAGCAAACAGAACAGATAAGCGTTCGGCTTTCAATGTGCTGTACAATCAACTTCTTTACAAGCTATCAGGAAAAACCTCATCCATGCAATGACTGGAAGAGTTCTCAAGTATGATCAAAAAGGCAGATATGGTCATGCGCAGCCACGCCGAATCTCCATCATCAAACTCATTGA
>CAYRFN010000386.1:0-2016 GCA_964423495.1 uncultured Desulfobacteraceae bacterium | reverse complement strand
CAGGAGCGGTGCGCAGTTTGGTGAGCAGTTCTTCCTCCGATGTAATATAATCATGCTCGACCTTTACACCGTACATCTCCTCAAATTGTTTGGGTGTAACCTTTTCTCGTTGGCCGTTATGCTGCCTTTTTAATGAAATACTCCTCGGGATATCCCAATTCCGGAAATACGTTGCCATATAAGCGTCTATGTTCCAGTTGTCTATGAGCCTCCCAGTAGGCATCCCAATCGTTGCTCGTATAAACTGATCGCAAGAGCAGAGTGGACTCTGCTCCCTCTATTGACCACCTCCGGCCTGTTCCTTCCATTCGACTCTTGACCGTGTGTCCACAAGTAGATTCTACAACTCCACTTCCAATTGGGTACCCCGAAGCCAAATATTCATCATAACGCATCCATTCTCGATGGTTTTCAAAATAACTAATCGCATCCTGCAAGGCCTTGCGCTGGCTTTTTTTCAATTTTCGTTTGTTCAAAACCTGTCTTAGTCCTCCAATGACCCTGCCTACGCGGCCTTGCAGTATGACCATTAGATGATCATAGACCCACTTTTTGCCTTCCTCCGTGTTTTCACCATGTAAAGCGTTGCCAACTTTCCAGAGGTATTCTGCCACGTGTATGATATCGAGAATGCCAACCCAGTTCATTCCCTTTAACAGCGAAGTCAATAAAGTCCATAAGCATAATGCCCCATCCATCACCGCCACCAAAGGTCTTCCCTTATGCCGGTTCCTATTTTTTGCCTCTGTTATGATCTCCCTCATCACCTCTTCTTTGGATCGTTGTAAACTGGCTAGTCGACGAGGATTCTTCGCTCGCATCGGCGGCGGCGATTTAACCCCTTGTTTTTTAGCCGCTTCCCTTCTTTCCCTCGCTTTCTCCGGGTACACCAGGTTTTCAGCTACTTCCTCCGGGGTGCGCACCTTGGGATCCGTGCTATAACTCACTCCTACAACGGCTTCCTTTGTCTTTTGCCGCTTCTCCCCTTTGCCTAATCGCGATTGAATCTTAGCTGCTTCCCTTTTAATGACGGGAACCCCTTTTCCGTCAAAGCCGATGGTATGTACCTCTCCTTCACTTTCAGCTACTGGAACCTCTTTGTTTTCGTAAAACTCATCGTAACTTCCGGCAGACTCTCGGCTTACAACTTCAAAACGGCTCGCCCTTACCCCACACCTCAAAAGCTTGTCCAAGGTAACTGATCCTTCCAGGAAAGAGTCCCGGATGCTCAAAAGATCCATCCATTCTTGAAGAAGATAGGAATAACTCCTCTCCGGTAGCTCTGCCTGAGCATCCAGGGGCATCACCCCATCAACGCCCTTGGCGCGATAGCAGGCGCGGGGAACTGCAAATTTGCCAAAAACCGAAAAGTAGTTTTTCTCAAGCAGCCTTTTTTCCTTTTTCAGGCTCGTTCCATCCTCTAATTGCAAAACATCCCCTCTGTCACCGGCACCTTTTTTTGCAAAATAGCCTTTCATGGCTGCCAGGCCAATGCCCATTATTCGAGAAAAGATGGCCTTCTCTATTGAATAGGCATCCATCGCGTCAGCATTATTGATAACAAATTCAAAAAGTTCTTTGACTTCCCTCTGCCCTTCAAGTAGCATCTCTTCCATTGAATACGCTGGCATTTTCCCCTCCTTTTGGATATCAGTAGATTTTTTCCCCAATATCTTAAAAAATGGTGGGGGAGATGTTCAGCGTTATCTATTTTGATAATTATATCAATAAGTTATACATATAGAATCCTGCCAACGAAAAAAGGTTACACTCAATTGAAATTCATCCTGGTGGGAGACAAAACACACATGTGGATCTGGTTCGTTCAATAATCTCTATTCGTGACAATTTTGCAAAAGCCTTTAAAGTCGCACCATTTGTAGTTATAGAAAATCGTACCGGCCAATTCATTTGCAATGGAGAACAGATACTTGAATTTTGGCGGACGATGTTGCTTGAGGGGCGAGAGTTGGGTAAATCTGTTGGAATTGTTCTTGATATTCAACAGCTTTATAC
>CAYRFN010000385.1:0-2053 GCA_964423495.1 uncultured Desulfobacteraceae bacterium | reverse complement strand
GTATGTTATATCGTTCCATGAGTTCGTTAGGTACGTTTTAACCGATCACGTATGATTTGTCATACTATCTCGATGAATTCACATTTCGTTTCAATCGGCGTACAAGTGTATCACGTGGCAAGCTCTTTTACCGACTGGTACAGCAAGCAATGATGGTAGATCCGGCCCCTGCCTACTCATTGAAAGGCCCAGCGCTGCCTTTCCTCATTGGGCAGGATAATTCGAACTTCGATCCCTTCGATGCAGACCTCAACCACTATATGTAGTGGGTACTTGAGCGAACTGCATACCCACATAATTTTTTTCTATGCTATATGGGGGAATAGATTCTCTTGCTAATCCAATATATAACGTTCTTCACATTTTCATATTTTGTTTGCGAAGTTGGTTTGACTATGATAGTTGTCTTAGGGTGTACGCCTCATATTACGTGCCATAATTTGAAAAGCCTGATAATGAAATCTTGACCTATATGAGACCCGAAATGAAAACCAAAACTCCTACTATTTCTGCTTCAAAGCGTTTTTTTGTGAAAAAACAGATCATGTCTTCTTCTGTCATTTTATGGGCTTTGATAGCGTTTCAGAAAGAGGTTCCAAAACCACTTTAACCAAAAATATGGCAAAATATGGCCGGAGGGCGAGATTTTGTCATGTTGTGAAGGATGAATCCGTAACAAGCCTATTATTTACTGCAATAAACTACGTAATATGAGGCGTACACCCTCTCACAGATCAGAAGTCTAAGAATAAATTTGTCAAGACAGTGACATTGAGCAAGAAACAAGAAGAGATTCTCAAAAAAATAAATCCTCTGCTCTTGTCAAAGTGTAGTGTATAAAATTAAGGGAAAATTCAGGTTATTTAGTTATGCCTGACCCCATTTACATTTACGGGAAAGGCTTTGGGCCTGCTACGCTGAAGGAGAAGTCTGGTCGGAAGGCCGGTCGCTGCTAGCGGCCTTCCAGGTGAAGAAATGATTGAGTTTGCAACTTCAGTGGGAATAGGGGGAATCGGGACCGCCTTCGTCCTGATTCTCATATACCTCCCCAGCAGAAGTTGCCCCTTTGATTTTGGTGGCGTTAAAGCAGCCGTTGTCCGAGGTACCATCAGTACATTCCATGCTTCCTGACATGCTTTTGAGACTTTGCAATCTCCCAGAATATAAGGGCATGCAGCCAGTATTATATTGCAGATCTACAGATCTGCCTTTTTGAGTCCAGACCCCTGTCCCGCCGCCACTGGATGAAAAAGTTCCATCACTATTAAGGGTCCAGGTTGTTTGCCCAGTCGTACCATCACAACCCCAGTCATAAGACATATCCCATTGGCCAACTAAAAACCTATTAAGTATCCCTGCCGACGCTGTGCCGGTTGCGACAATTGACAAGAAAACTACAGCCAAAATCGTGAATAAAAACGTCTTCTTCATCGCCAGTCTCCTTTCGCATTAAGGGTTTGCATTTTTAGAGGCGGAAGTCGCAAGGGAAAATTACTAAGCCCTCTGCCGTCTCTGTCTATTTAAGTCTGTTCAATAAACTATCCCGCCGCGAGCAGCGGGGAATACAACCCCAAGGGATTCAAAATCCCCTTGGGGTCAGTATAGGCACCTTCAGGAAACCCCTTTTCATGAGACACCCCGGAAGCTTAAGGTTGTGTTGTCCTTTTTACTGGAAAGGAAAAAAAATGAGAAATATTGAATCTAATTCAAATGCAAAGCTCCTCTTTTGTCAAGTAAAACCGACCAGAGATCTTCAAAGCAAATTCCAACTCATCATCAAGTTCAAAAAGCTGTGGTATGTTCAAGTTTGGAAGAATGAGCGAGCCTGAGATATTGATTCCATATCTCAGGCTTAGTCTTTCCTGAAGTATATTGAGTTATGTTGCGAGTTGCCATAACTCACCGAAAAAATAGAAATTTTCACCTTTACTATGAGAAACGGAAAATGTTAAAGAAAAGCAACATGTTAACCTGTTTTTGGCCGTGGTCATCTTCCCATCCCACAACGAATAAAGAATTGATGTTTTGCGAAGCCAAAACATAATTCCGGTTG
>CAYRFN010000384.1:0-2055 GCA_964423495.1 uncultured Desulfobacteraceae bacterium | reverse complement strand
TACCTTTTGCGTTTAATTTCTTTTTTACCGATACCATGAGCCTCATACCAATGGAGCTCGGCCAATTTGATTTTTCCAGACGAAAGCCGAATATGAGCAATACCTTTCATTTTCTTCCAGTTGCCAAGACCGTATAATTTTCGCAAACGACTGAGTTCCCGAATTCCTGAACCTTTTACAATCGTTTCAATCTGAGCAATTTTATCAATTATATCAAAATTCATTAATACAATCCATTATTCCTTATTTTAAATATTATGACATCAATAGCTCCCACAAGTGCCGACAAAGCTCACCGCCAGCAATGGAGCACAGCGGAATTGCCGTCCGGTGCAGCGGCTTTGGCGATCACTGTGCCCGCTCTGGATAGTCATTCTCAGTATCTGCTTGCTCGCTATCTGATGACGAGCTCATCTCCTCCCGTTTCACGGCATGTGCTAGCATCATCCTGGGCATCTTGAATCCTTGTGCATAAGTGATGGAGACATCCGAGAATCCTACCTGTATCATCATTGATCGTATGTCGTTTTCCATCCACAACCCCATTCCCCATCGGTTGACCTCCTTAGTATGGTCTAATCCATCTTCAGCGTTCCACTCTACGCTGACGACCACTCTTCCTTCAGGCTGCAGCACTCGATACATTTCTTTTAGCGATTCCAAAGGCTTGGGAAAAGCGATGAAACTACCCATCGTTGTGACAACGCTGAACGTGTTATCTTTCCAAGGAAGACGCGACGCTTCTCCATGTACGAATTCTGCGGTTCCCGCAGCGACACGATCTCTATTGTTCTTGGTCGCCATCTTGACCATTAGCTGGGAAAGATCCAAGCCTGCAATGCTATGCACATGAGATGCATACTTCTTGAGGAAATGGCCACAGCCACAGGCAATCTCAAGGAGATCATCTTCGGGCTGTAAATCCAACACCTTGGACACGTTCTTGTATATCGACTTATGACCCATTACCATAAACCAGGCTGCGATCTGCCCAGTAAGCCCCCTAGGCAGCATTGGCTGTGGCAGTCTCCTCTTTTCGCGTCGCATCTTGTCACCTTTTGGCTGCGGAATCTCTTGCTTTGGTCTCTCTCCCCGGAATAGGTACCTCGGCTAACGATAAAGTCATCCGCCGGCGTGAAGCGCAGCGAAACACCGGTCGGGTGCACTGGCAGGTTGGCGGCCTGGAAGGCAAAGACGACCATCAGTAATGATAACGCCCTTGGACAAAATCGATTCTGTCATGCCCCACGACATAAACCAACCGATGTTCTTGAGTAATTCGGCGAGACCAAACACCTGATCCGAGAAATTTCAAAGGCTCCGGTTTACCAATACCCTGAAACGGATCTCGCATCACCGCCTCGATTAATTTGAAAATCCGAAGCGCTGTCCGACGATCCGTCTCGACCCAGTACCTTAAATCCTCTCTAAACTCTGGCTGAAATACGGCTTCTCGCTGCTTAGTGGTGCGGGGCGTTTTCGCATAACGCCTACTCAAAACCGACCTCGGTACGAAGCTCATCGATTGTTTGTGGTTTGCCAGATCCTTTCCGGACCCTTTCAAGTGCGGTAAGGAGTCGCTCTGCATTGGCGGGTGAACGAAGCAAATGTGCCGTTTCGAGAATGCCAGCCAACTCGTCAGCTGCTATAATGGCGACGTCTTCACTACCACGTCGCTGGATGATGACCACCTCTCGATTTTTAGTTACCTCATCGATTAAAGAAGCCAGGCGTGCCCGGGCATGAGTATAGGTTGTTTGAATTGTCATATCTGCCCCCTCATTTTATGTACAGCTATACTGTACAACATATAGGAATGTATGTCAACCGCTTCAAGTAATTCAAGTAATTTTTAATGATACCGCCAACGATTTGTGTAACCGGCCCGACGTTAGGAGGGTCCGGTTGACCCATTGGTGTACGCCCGGCATGTCGAAGATCCCGAGTTTATCGGGGGGCGTGAACTTATGGGGTGAAAGTCCCCTGTATGCCTGTCCTGTAGCGACCCTTTTTGTTCAATTGCTAGGAGCATCTTTCTTGTACACTGTGAAGTCC
>CAYRFN010000383.1:0-2064 GCA_964423495.1 uncultured Desulfobacteraceae bacterium | reverse complement strand
GCCGTAGCGCAGTGATGTCCCTTCGGCCTTGCAGTTGACGTCTCGTTTTTGAAAATAGAACCCCATGTCCTGCCATGGCTAAATTGCGAATTTTTTAAAAGAGATCCCCCATGCTCCTTCCATGTGAAAAAAGTTTTGAACATTTCCAATTATTTAAATCTATCTTAAGCTATATTCAGTGTCAATTGTATGTATTTTTGTATGTATTTTTCCTTCTTCTGGAGAAGAACCGGAACATTTCCTTAACCGATTCTATCTCATTACAGCCAAAAACCCACGTAGCTACAAAATAGACGGCCATTCCAATTATTATAAGAATTGTAAGGTTGACTATCAGGTTCAACAATCCTGCAGTTGAGTCAGCGGTTAGCCACCTGGAATGACAATAAAAGATTCCCAATCCCATGACTATAGCCGCTAATGTACACTTCATAGCAAAAATCATGACGGGCCGCATATTTCCAAAATTAACCTTTCTTTTCAGGAAAAACACAAGAAGACAAAATTGAAGTGACGATGCTAAAGATAGAGCAAGTGCGAGACCACCATGTTTTAAAGGTCCCATTAATACCAAGCTCAAAATTAGATTGGCTACCAAGGCCATAACGGCCACTTTAACCGGTGTCTTTGTATCCTGAAGGGCATAAAAGGCCGAAACCACCACTCTAATTCCTGAAAAGGCCCAGAGGCCTAAAGCATAAAAGATAAGGGCACGATTTGTCATTGACGTTGACAAGGCATCGAAAGCACCCCATTCGAAGAAAATTCGAATGATTGGCCTACCAAGTATGATCAAACCCGTCATAGATGGTAAGGTGATAAAAAATACTAATCGCAGTGTGTGATTTAATGTGTCTTCAAAATACTTAAGGTCTTTTTTTGCTGCCTGGGTTGAAAGGGATGGAAGTGCTGCTGTGCTTATTGCTATAGCAAAAACCCCCAAAGGAAATTGGACAAGACGGTCAGCATAGTAAAGCCATGACACACTGCCTTCTGTTAGAAACGAAGCAAGAAGTGTCACTATATAGCTATTCAACTGATATACAGCAGATCCAAAAATGGCGGGAAGCATTAGCAGGCCGATTTTCCTGACGGCGGGATGGCCGATATCCCACCGAGGTAATAATGTGAGTCCTTTTTTTAGGGCCCAAGGGATCTGGAGACCTACCTGCAAAATGCCGCCTATCAATACTCCCACTGCCACCCCCATAATTGGCTCGGGAAAATAAGGAGAAATTAAGTAGGCCGCCCCTATGATACCCACATTTAGTAAAATGGGCGCTGCAGCTGGTGCTGCAAAATGCCTTAGAGAATTTAAGACGCCCATAAAAAAGGCCACAATGCTTATGAAAAAGATATACGGAAAGGTTATCCTTGTGAGTAATACGGTCAGATCATACTTGAACCCAGAACCTCCGAAACCAAATGCCTGAATTCTTACTATCCAAGGAGAAAACAAAACTCCGAGCAGTGTTACAACCGCGAGGATAAGAGTAAGAAGGGTTAATACAATCCTTGCAAGTTCAAAGGCATCTTTCTTTGTTTTTGTTGCTAAATACTCCGTAAAGACAGGAATAAAAGCTATGGTAAGAGAGCCTTCTGCAAAAAGGCGTCTTAATAGATTGGGGATGCGTAATGCTACGAAAAAAGCATCAGCAGCCATGCCTGATCCGAAAAACCTCGCCAAGACCATATCCCGAACCAGGCCTAATATACGGCTTAAAAATGTGAAAAAGCCGACAACCCCTGCCGCGCGACTGATATTTTTTTCCTCATACTTGGATAAAGCCGAATAATTCACATAAAATCCTTGACATATAATGTGTATCTGCTCTATTTAGCTAAACGTAACAACTTAGCGATTTGAAATAAATCATTATTAAATTTAAGGGACATGGTGATATCATTTAAGAAAGCCGTCCCGCCTATGACTGGATCGAACGCCCCTAGGTGTTAACCATGGATCAGGAACAGAAAGGCAGAGCATGGAGTTCTCTTTTCAGAAAACAAAAAATTGGTTGCTGGTTATTTGAGTTAAGTTGCTTCTCAGGCGGGCGGCAACTT
>CAYRFN010000382.1:0-2065 GCA_964423495.1 uncultured Desulfobacteraceae bacterium | reverse complement strand
CCTGTCCGAAGAAAAAGATGAAAATGGTTCGGAATAATCGCCCATGCGTAGCAAACGGTCTCGGTGCCAGAAAGAATCTCCCCGAGGCGGATTAAAAACTCTTTGCAATCCTTTTTGTCCTCAAAGATTTTTCGTCTTTCGTTCCCCCTGGCAATAATATGATGCAGCGCCCCCGGGGTATCTAATCGTGACTGTCTTGGCATGTAAGACAACTATCATAGTCAAACCAACTTCGCAATCACAATGTGAAAATGTGAAGAACGTCCCCGCCCCTCGTTCCATTTAGGAACCTATCTGCATCGATCCTGTCAAGCCTTCCTGGAAAAACAATATCCAGGCCACCCCGGCCACCTCGTAACCGATGCGCGGGAGGAGTTCCTCTAGGTTTTGGGTAATAGTTCACCACAGAGAGGCTGAGGACGTTGAGGTTAAGTTCTTTGTTGCTTTCGACAACCCGAGCCCAACCGTTTTTGATCATGTACGGCCAAAGATCTTAACAAACTTGGATTTTATAATAACCGGATCATTGGTAATGAGAGGGATATTGAAATATCTTGCGGTGGCGGTGATAAGCCGATCGTGTAATTCAGGGATATCATTTATTTCGGAAGCGGTTTTCAATATCTCAAGGCTCAACGGCTCAAACTGGTAATTCTTGCTTTTCAAAAGGCCTTCAGTTTCAATCAGATCGATCTTGATCCTGTTTTTTTCAAAAAGATAAAGGATCTCCATTAAAACTATGGCAGGAATGATGATAACATTTTCACCACGATCAGCTTCTAAGAAAGCCTGGTGGCATTGCTCGTTAATAACCTTTTCGCCCATCATGAATTTAATCAGGGCCTGGGTATCGGTTACGTACTTAGCCACTGATGGACTCCTCGTCCACGTGGTTCCATGTTTCCTGCTTTAGTTCTTTCAGATCAGAAAAATTAATATTATAACCCTTAAGGATTCCCTCAAGCCTTATGATCTTTTTCTCCTTCAGATGCTTCTTGTGCTTCATAAAATCAATGAAATCAGCGATAGCTCCTAGTTCGTCTTCCGTGAACTCCATCAGGTTATTATATATCTCATGTTTCTTTAGGGCAGTTTTGTCCATTTCTTATCCTTTCTGTTTTCATTCTGTGTTACACAGTCAAAAGTTCTGTCATTGCTGTGAAGAGCCTGCCCCTGGCTTGAACAGGGGTAGGAATTCATAATGTTATATTTTATCATATAGCATTAACAAGTCAATACGTGGAATTTAGCACACACTAAGAGACTAATGGAATTATGGGCAAAAGGGAAGGGTTGAACTTATAATCTCTCATGGGCCTCATGTCACACTGATTATGCCGGTCCACAAGATGATCCTCATGGCCGCATATGCATATACACCTGCCACCAGATCGTCCATTACGATCCCGAGCCCTCCCGGTAGCTTCTCGGATTGTCCTGCAGGAAAGGGTTTTATGATATCAAATGCCCTGAAGAGAATAAATCCCAGACAAATGGCTGACCATGAGGCCGGCAAGAGGAAGGTGGTCAGAAGGAGCCCCGCGACCTCGTCAATCACCACCTCTTCTGGGTCATCCTTTCCCAACAGCTTAGACGTTCGATCTGATGCCCATATGGCTACACCCGTGGGGATTGCGAGCACAAGGACACTTCACCACACGCCAAGATAGTGTAAGACCAGCACCAGAGGAAGGGCCGCCAGGGACCCAAAGGTCCCGGGAATCAACGGAAAAAGACCTGCCCCAAACCAGGTGGATAGGGCAATGGCGACCTTTCCGGAAGAATCAGATCGTATGAATATCCCCTTTATGGACGGGCTGTCGGTTTCAGGGTTTGACATCAGGCAGGCATGGGACCAGCTATTTGTTCAAACTCATGATCCAGGAGAAGATCTCCTTCAGGGGCCGGTTGTTCTTCAGGGCGATCTCCCGGCAGACCTCGTATTCGGGCAGGAATATGCTTGATCCATCGCTATTCAAGGCCTTTTTGACCTTCATCTTTCCCCAGGGACTTTCCACTTCGGCGAAGGATCGCCTCAGGACCTTTCTCTGGCTATATCGAAATC
>CAYRFN010000381.1:0-2070 GCA_964423495.1 uncultured Desulfobacteraceae bacterium | reverse complement strand
AAGGCGTGTTGTTTATGCAACATTAGGGTTAAGTTGCTTCTCAGGCGGGCGGCAAATTACGGAGATTGATGCCACAGCCACCATACAGGCAAGGTATTGACTTAACCCTCCGCCCGCCGTAGCGAAGTGATGTCCTTTTGGCCTTGCAGTTGACGTCTCGTTTTTGAAAAGAGAACCCAATGTTCTGCCATGGATAAACTGCGACTTTCTTAAAAGAGAACCCCATGCCCTTCTAAATGGGAACCCATTTGAACGTTTCTAATCAATGAGTGAGGTTCTTGAGGTGTTGGAAAAAGGGGCCTTTTTAAGCCCCTTTTTCTACAGTGCATTAAATTCAGCCTTTGATGATCCTTGGGAGCATCATATGGTTGTGCGGGCAAATAGAGATGGGGTTTTGGTAGCAACAACCTGTAAATGCAACTATATATTTTCTAAGGTTGGTGAAAGAAACTACCTCATCCACGAAACCCCTATTTGCACAATAGATGGGTCTGGACTTATCATGATATTCTTGTGCAAGGGCATTCATCTTATCAATGATGGGTGCAAGAGGTCGCTTCGCATCTTTTTCCTTGACCAGCCTCCTTGAAAAGGAGGCAGCAGAGGCTGTTTCACCATGCATAACATAAATTTCGGTTGTTGGTGTGCCCAAAGTAAATGCATTATGGTTGTTTGCTGTTGGACCTCCCATTATATAATGTGCTGCCGCTGTTCCCTTTCTTAAGACAATACATATCTGAGGTACATCGGTCTGTTCGATGGAGTATATCAGAGACTGTCCAAGACCCAGAAGCTCGGCCTTTTCGGCTATGTCTCCAACGTCAATACCGCTTGTGTCCTGAAACCACACTATAGGTATTCTATCTCGGCCGCAGAGCGTGACAAATTCATTCATCTTGATCAAGCCCTGCCGATAAAGCTTCCCGCCAATGCCGGGGTAGGGTGCATATTCAGGATAGTTCGTGCCGAGAAATCCCATATGATTTCCAATAAAGCCAACCAGAAAACCATCGATCTTTGCCAGTCCGGTATATACTTCAGGACCATAGCCCGGTCTGAACTCCATATGTTCGCTATTATCAAAAATGCGAGCAAGAATTTCTTCAAAATCATAGCTCCGTTTCTGGTTAAATGCTATTATACTATTGATATCTTCTGCGGCAAACTTGGGCTCTTTTGGCTCGGCCACACGGAAGAAGTGCGGATCATAGGCAGGACACATATCTACGTATTTTTTTAGGGCATCAAGAACGCCAAACTCTGTGTCATAGACTTCTTTGAAAAAGCCTGTCTCATTGAAATGGATGGGAACGCTGCCAGGGGGCACCTGCTTGAAATGACGAGTGGCCTCAATAAGCTGTTCAGCTCCCTCTTCATCAAAATAGCCCTTGGGGCTCATGCCGCCAACAATACCGCCACCACCAACAGCTATATTGGCGTTTTTATGGGCCAGAAGGATCGTGGGACTGATTCCTTGATATCCACCGCCAGCAGGGTTTGTGCCGTATATGCCAGCTAATATAGGAACACCGAGCTTTTCCAATTCAGCGTGCCGAAAGAAGGTAGTACCGTTTCCTCTTCGGTTAGCATAGACTTCTTCTTGTTCAGTTAACTTCACACCACTGCAATTAACAATCCATACCAGGGGCACATGAAGCCTCTTGGCCATGTCAGTGACCCTGAGCTGATTATCTGCCTGACCCGCAATCCAGGCACCAGCCATGACCTTGTTGTTAAATCCAATGACTACACACCATTTGCCGTTTATCTTGGCAAGACCGTCAACAACCCCTGTTGTCCCCTCTTCGTTGAATTGGGGGTTGTATAGGGTGTGGAGAGGACACCAGGAACCAGGATCGACGAGATATTCTATCCTCTCCCAAACAGTGGTTTGGCCTCTCTTTTTGATGACCTCCTCGGGTATTCCAGCATTTTTTACGGCTTCTATAGCATCGGAGACCTGCTTTTCCAGTTCCTTGATCTGTGCTCTGTTTTCTTTGTTATCTGTTTTTTGTTTATCTGTTAATGCTTTTCCAAAAGGAGTCATTTTTTCAAAATAAGGTCTCATCC
>CAYRFN010000380.1:0-2071 GCA_964423495.1 uncultured Desulfobacteraceae bacterium | reverse complement strand
AGGCCCGCAATCATACCTTCCCGGGGCTGACCGTACGAGAAACGCTTCGCATTTCACATTTATCTAGCGAAGCCGATCCCATAAACTACCTGCTGGGAAAGCGAATGTCTGAGTTAAGTGGAGGTGAGAAACAGAAGGTGGCCATGGTTTGCGCACATGGAAGATCAGCGGTTTTTCTTATGATGGACGAACCTTTTTCCGCACTTGACAGAGAAGGGCTCAGAAATTTGAGAGAAGCATTAAAATCGTCGGATGACAGGACCTATCTTATTGCAATCCCTTCAATTTTAAAGGAGGAAAAAAATGAATAAAACAAGACTTAAAAAACTGTTCGCTATTGTATTTTTGTTGTGCGCTGCGCTCTTTACAGTTGCCATTAGTGGCGGGGCCAAAGAGATTGACATAGGGACAATCCTGGGCCTTACAGGGAAATACGCATCATATGGACAGAAAATGAAGCAAGGATTTGAGTTCGCGGTAAATGAGATCAATTCCGCCGGCGGAGTTAACGGGAGACGGATTCATCTCATTGTGGAAGATCATCAATTCAATCCTACCAAGGCTATTTCCGCCTATCGCAAGCTTATTGGAACAGATAAAGTCCATATCATCGTAGGCATAACCGGCAGCTCCAATGCCCTGCCAGTATGTGAGGCATCAAAGTCTGATAATGTTGTAATCATAGACCCCCTGGGTTCAGCGCCAAAGCTTACAACCCATGGGGGGCCAAATTATTTCCGCATTATGGCTTCGGAAACCTTCGCGGGCCGGTATATAGCGGATTGGGCAGTTGAGAATGGCATGAAAAAGCCTGCAATAGTGTATGCAGAGGACGAATGGGGAGTAAGTTACAAGGACACTGTTCTGCTGTACCTTAAAGAGAAAGGATTCATGGATATATCTGTTTATGGTTCCACCAAGGGGATGCGAGATTTCAGGACCCAGATTGAAAAGATCAGGAGGGCGAATCCTGATGCTATTTTACTCCTGCTGTATCCCCAGGAAGCTTCTGTATTCATGCAGCAATTAAGACAGGCAGGAATTGATGTACCTGTTTACGGTACGGACAATCTCAGTGCCCCGGAGTTTGTTTCGGCGGGCGGAGAGGTTATTGAAGGTGTCCATGTAGCCATGCCTGCTCCGGCCAAAGGGCCTGCGTATGATGCCTTTGTAGCTAGATTCAGGGAAAAATACGGTGAAGACCCTGATGCCAGCGTTATGAAATCCTACGACGCTATGAAACTGGCGGCTGCAGCAATCGAAAAGGTCGGAGAGGAGCCATCTAAGATCAAAGAGTATTTGAAATCCCCCGATTTTGAATTTAAGGGATTAACGGGCCCGGTTAAATTTGATGCAAATGGAGACTTGATCAGCCAGGAGTTCACCCGGCTCATTTATCGGGCGGGGAAGCTGGTTCCTTCACGGTAGATCGAGAGGGCAAGATTTGCAGGATCCATGATTTTTTGGGTACCATCGAATGAAAAACCACAGAGCGGGGAGGCATTTAACCTTTGATGGGTGTTGAAATTCCCGTCCTTTAGGTTTATAATGAAAAATATGTTAAAATTAGGTTTGTTTTATATATTCGTTATGAACTAATATAAATTTATAATGTTTAGATACATTTTTTCTTTTTCATATATAATTTATATAAAAAACAATGGATACAGACAAAGACAAAAAGGATGCTGAGGCAGAGGTGGCTGAGAAGAGCACTAAAAAAACGGTTAAAGACCCCAAAGACCTTGATAAAGTAAAAGACTTCGCGGCCGACTGCACGACGCATCGGAAACAGTAAGCAGGCCAGAGGCAATTTACTGGGTGAGGCTGTTTTGGCAAAAAAACAGAAGGGAGAGGTTTAGGCAAAATTTCCTAATCTCTGCTTAAGCGAGAAATTGCCCTATACGCATAGGATATTCAAAGAAAATTTCGAGCAAACCTCTTTCCGAGCGCATTCTTTCTTTGCAATTCCTGAGACCGTAGGCAATGAAAGACTATTCTACTATCATCCCGATTGATGAGAAAAAGGCTTTGCACGTCAACTGCCTTGACCGTTCCGTCGTTATGGTTC
>CAYRFN010000379.1:0-2082 GCA_964423495.1 uncultured Desulfobacteraceae bacterium | reverse complement strand
TCTCATCGTAAAAAGAGACTGCGGCTTATAACTTAAGTAACGTTGTAGTATTAATACATGTCTTCAGAAGGCATAGGAGGCATTGCGGGTTTCTTTTTTTCTGGTTTTTCAGCAACCATGGCCTCGGTGGTCAAAAGGAGTCCGGCTACAGATGATGCATTCTGCAAGGCAAATCTCGCAACTTTGGTTGGATCGATTATGCCAGCTTCCATTAGATCCTCATATTTGCCCGTTTCTGCATTAAACCCAAAATTGTTTTTTCCCTCTTTGACACGCTGAATTACAACGGATCCCTCAAAACCGGCATTGTTGGCAATCTGTCTGACAGGCTCTTCAAGGGCCTTTCTTATAAGGTCAACTCCCAAATGTTCATCGCCAGGAAATTGGGCCTTATCCAGCGCCTTCATAGCCCGGATGAAAGCTACCCCACCTCCAGGAACGATACCTTCCTCAACGGCTGCACGGGTCGCATTAAGGGCATCTTCGACTCTATCTTTCTTTTCTTTCATTTCAGTCTCGGTAGCAGCTCCCACATTAATAACAGCAACACCCCCAATCAATTTTGCAAGGCGCTCTTGGAGCTTTTCGCGGTCATAGTCACTTGTTGTTTCTTCAATCTGTACCCTGATCTGTTTTACACGACCCTCCAAGGAATTACGGCTGCCGCCCCCATCAATTATGGTAGTATTGTCTTTGTCTATGGTAATCCGTTTAGCAGTTCCAAGGTCATTCAGTGTCACATTCTCTAACTTTATTCCCAGATCCTCACTAATCACTTGTCCACCCGTGAGGACAGCAATATCTTCAAGCATAGCCTTACGCCTGTCACCAAAACCAGGTGCCTTTACAGCAGCACATTTCAGTGTCCCTCGCAACTTATTGACAACTAACGTGGCAAGGGCCTCACCTTCAACCTCCTCTGCGATAATTAAGAGAGGTTTGCCCATCTTGGCAATTTGCTCCAGAATGGAAAGTAAATCTTTCATATTGCTGATCTTCTTCTCATGCAAGAGGATATAAGGCTCCTCCAAATGGGCCTCCATCTTTTCTGGCTCAGTGACAAAATACGGGCTCAAATAACCACGGTCAAACTGCATTCCTTCAACGATCTCAAGAGTTGTTTCCATGCTCTTGGCTTCCTCAACGGTGATTACACCTTCTTTTCCAACTTTTTCCATGGCCTCGGAAATAATATCACCGATGGTAGCATCGTTGTTAGCGGAAATAGTCCCAACCTGCGCAATCTCCTTTTTCTCTTTGGTAGGTTTGGATAACTTCTTCAGTTCTTCTACAACTAAATCAATGGACTTTTCAATCCCTCGCTTAATGGCCATAGGGTTGGAGCCTGCTACTACCAGCTTAGATCCCTCACGATAAATAGCCTGGGCAAGGATAGTTGCGGTTGTGGTGCCATCCCCCGCTACATCCGATGTTTTGGAAGCCACCTCCTTCACCATCTGGGCTCCCATGTTTTCAAACTTATCTTCCAGTTCGATTTCCTTTGCGACGGTCACACCGTCCTTAGTGGTTTTAGGGGAGCCAAACGATTTTTCAATAAGTACATTACGGCCTTTCGGTCCAAGTGTTACTTTAACGGCATTAGTCAGGGTGTCTATCCCTTTCATCATTTTTTCCCTGGCCGTAGCACTGTAATTAATCTCTTTGCCTGCCATAGTTCAATACCTCCTGAATCATTTTTCTATAATACCAAGGATATCATCCTCACGCATAATCAAGTGCTCTATACCATCAATCTTGATCTCGTTGCCTGCATATTTACCAAAAAGCACACGATTATTCTTCTTGACCTCCAGGGGAATTCGTTCTCCGTTCTCGTTCAATTTTCCGGGACCGACGGCGATCACTTTACCCTCCTGAGGCTTTTCTTTAGCCGTATCAGGAATAATGATTCCACCCGAGGTCTTCTCCTCCCCCTCAATCCTTACAACCATCACTCTGTCATTCAGTGGTTTTATCTTCATCCCTCAAAACCCTCCTTTTTAAGTTATTTTGAGAAACAGATTGTTAATTAATACCTGAATTTTGCACTGACTGACTCACCCCTTTACGATTACACGGCTA
>CAYRFN010000378.1:0-2098 GCA_964423495.1 uncultured Desulfobacteraceae bacterium | reverse complement strand
GAATCGGGATCTTGAATCGGGGAGAAATTAACTGCGCGAAGCGCTTAGTTCAACGTGCAGTTATGATTTTGAAAACTTGAAAACAACCCCAGATAAATACGGGGCCTAAAAACGTATAATTATCAGCAATAAACTTAGTAAATTTAATAACATCCATGACTTTCACGACTTCTGACCGAGAATAAAATGGTAAGCAAATCTATATTATCAAAATTTGTGCTACTTTTCACTGGCTTTTTAACAGCTCAGATACAGGATACCCGCGTTGGAAAACTACCAAAATCCCTTTTCCATCTTAGGGTGGGGAAAAGGGAATTGTTGAGTAAGGGGAAACCAGGGAGATGGGGTGCGCAAAAAAATCTTTTCTCGGGATAGGGGGAATGAACCCCCTATCTCTCAAACTTTATCTTTATCGAAGAAGCGTTGACAAAAAAACCTTATTTAGAGGCCGAAAAACTTACCAGAGTCAATTTCCACTCCTTTCCCTATACCAGGATATCCCTTTTCTGGCAAAATCTTCTGTGAGGGCTGTCTCTGATCCCTGAGAGACTCTAAATTTTCACCTGAGCTGCAACTCTGTTAATACCCCAAATTTCATTTCCGAGATTGATTACAAGTTAGCCGGGCAGGCCTGGGGGGGCTGTAAAAACCCTTAAATCACCCTTAAAATGCAGTAAAGCGAAAAACGAGCTGATCCCATTTTTGGGCGTATTCAGAGGCTAAAGTGTCATAAAATTATGAATGCAATTCAATTCAAAAATGGCAAAAAATGATGATTAACCAATAATAACAAGGCCTTATCTCATTTGGTTGACATAATAGAAATTTATCAGACATTGGTATAACTTATTGAAAAGATTGCTTAAAAAATTGGGACGGGGACTGATTTTTTATACCACCTATTTTTGGCCGAAAGTGGTATATTTGCGTTTACAAAGAAACCTTAAAAAAAGATGTTTACATACAATCGTTTTAATGATATATTACAATTATCATTGAACAGGGAGGGTTTGTCAATGGCAAAGAAAGAAGAGAGCGCTGAGCAGATCCTTGCTAGGATAAGGGCACAACAGAAGAAGCGTCACACCCGGTGGTTGGACAAACAGCGAGCCCAAGGGAGGCGGACCGTTACCGTTTTACTGAGCCTGGAGGCCTCCGAGCGTATTGAGGAGCTTCGGGCAGAAACCGGGCTGAGCATTGAGAAGATTATCAGCCGGGCACTCCTTGAAGTGGACCTGAAAAAATGGGGAAGAGAAAAGGGGTAGTGGAAAATTAGTAAAGCGTTTCAAAAAACATGAGGTTTCAAACTGCCGTCAAAGCAAAAACAGGTGTCCATATAGGTGTCTAACAGCGGTATTTCTTGATGTGATCCCGTATCACTCGATAGTAAATAACTTATTGGTATCATATCTATAAATGTCAATTGGTGGTAATTGGTGTTACTCGGTAAACAATCTATTTCGCGGACTCATAACCCGAAGGTCGGTGCTTCGAATCCATCCCCCGCTACCAAGTTATTTCAACAGCTTACCTGATTTTGTAAGTCCTTTCTTACTTTTGGAATAAGTCATACCCAACATTATCCCCAAGACTTCTTACTAAACCTGAATTGTATACATCACTACCAAAGTCCTATTAACAATCCTCGTCAGTGCTTGTCGACAATTGACGGAACCAAAATAAAAAAAATTATTATTTATATATATACTTTATCGTATTTTAGGTGAATCTAGTTTATCATTAATTCATGGCAAATCTTTTGCATTTCTATCAGAGATAGCCAAAGAAGGGCCATCCCGATGTTTCTGGTATAAGAGAATGATAAATGGCCGAGATAGCGAGGCTAAGATTCCATGCGCCGGGTCTTGATTATCGATGATGAAAAGGATATTCGCTACGTTCTTTCAATGATACTAACGAAGATGGGCTATGATGTGGTGGTTGCTGAGAATGGCAAAAAGGGATTGGAATTATTCAATAGGGTTCACGGCTTTGATCTCGTAACTACAGATATTCGTATGCCGGGCATGAATGGCAATGATGTAGCTAGTGTCCATCCATAAATCGTCTATTTTGAGGCACCTTCGGATTTAGGCAT
>CAYRFN010000377.1:0-2104 GCA_964423495.1 uncultured Desulfobacteraceae bacterium | reverse complement strand
CTCCTCCCTCGATCTGACATTGCGTGGTTTGGCTTCTGCAATGGGATAACCAAGGGCCATCATGTCATAGATCTCCAGCTCATAGGGGATCTCCAGAAGATCTTTGAGACGGCCCTGCATCAAATCCTGGGCACTGGCGGATACCCACTGTGATCCGAGACCCAGCGCGGTAGCCGCAAGATGCATGTAAAGAAACACACTGGCGAGACTGGAGTAAAAGTTAGAGTCACCCTTGTCCTGCACCGCTTTCAGGGGATAAGCCTCTTTGGTCCTGGGGTCACCACAGGCTATGATATAAACAGGGGCTATCGCGAAACCAGGTGTCCCTTTAAGGGGTTTACGATACCTCGGAAACCGATGATCCGGGGCCCTGGTCTGTTCAACCTTGTAGGAGATCTCTCCCTGTTCCTTGAAGTATTCAACGATGCGTTCCCTTAGGGCCTTGTCCTTGACGACAACAAACTCCCAGGGTTGCGAGTTGGCCCCCGAAGGCGCCCAGCGGGCTACTTCCATGATCTTGTCCACCATTTCATCAGGTATGGAATCAGGTTTGTAACCATAAGTGCTCCGCCTCTTCTTTACCAGTTCCAGAAGGCTTTCATAGTCCATAGTGATCTCCTTTCTTACAGTAGTGTCAGTAGGGAAGCCGGACATCCCTAAGAAACTAAGTTTCGTTACATGAGGAAGTTGATTCTCAAGTAATTAGTATGGATGCGCGCCAGCCAATATACAGCCCTTAAGATGCATTTTCGTACAGGAATTGCAATGAAAAAACAATAAAATTTGCCAGTCATCATCACCATAATCATGCCTTTGGATATCTGCTATCTTTTGGCAAATATTAAGATTTCTAAATCCTGAAGTATCCAAACCATATTGGCAATGAGGACGTAATTCCCATGGGTGTGCTCGTGGCAAGTTGTATGAAATTTTAATAGACGGAAAGAACTGCTTATAACCCACGGAATTTTAGAATATTAAGGGCTTCCCGCGCTCCGCTCTCACTGATGGAATAGGCGCCCCATTCCAGGGGTCAATCGCAGTTTGTGGAAAACAGCCATTTCCCGATGGGAGCTAGACAGCTTCAACGATCGTGGCGATACCTATCCCGCCAGAGCCACACAACATCTGCATGCCCACGCGACCATTTGTCCGCTTGAGGTGCTGAACCATTTCACCGAACCACAGCACTCCGGAAGCGCCGATGGGATGGCCCATTCCGATGGCCCCTCCCGTCGGGTTGACCCGGGGGTCGTCTACTGCATAGCCAAGTTCCTTTGCATAGACGAGCAGAGGGCTTGCAAACGCTTCGTTGGGCTCGATTATGTCAAAGTCGTCTATGGTCTTTCCGGCGCGCGCCATGGCCTTTTTACAGGCAGGGATGGGCCCCAGCAGCATGGGAACCGGTTCGCCTCCTGCCGAGGCGCAGGCGGTTATCCTGCAAAACAAATGATTTGCTTTGGCTATGACTTAATCATGAAATTCTAAGCCACCGAATACGATCAGTTCTGACATATTGTTATCTCAAGCCTGCTAATCCGCCAAGAATTGAAAATATCACAGTATTTTGCTACAAGTTATATGTTGTTTAGATGGCAAGCTAACACAACCCACTTCCTAAGAAAGGAGAATTCAAATGGTAAAAAAAAGCGGTTTGTTAATTTTTGTCACAATTTTATTGGTATCGCCCGCGATTGCTTCCGAGTTCGCCATTTCATTTGAATGGGGGAACATACCGCTATGTACCTCAGGACAACCCAATGTGGTCCCGAATCCAAAGTTTGTACTTTCAAATATTCCGCAAGGGACAAAATTCATTCAGTTTCAGATGACTGACCTTGATGTGCCCTCTTACGACCACGGCGGTGGCACTGTTGAGTACACAGGTAAAAATGTCATTGAACCTGGTGCCTTCGAATACCAGAGTCCCTGCCCACCAAGCGGTTCCCATCGCTATCAATGGACTGCAACAGCGAAGAAGAAAACCGGCCTCTTCAGCGGATCGCTCGGCAAGGCGCGAGCGACCAAAAGCTATCCGGAATAATGTAAATAAAGGGGTCACCCATTAAAGGGCGAGTCAAGTGAAAAGACACCTCTCCCTGCA
>CAYRFN010000376.1:0-2105 GCA_964423495.1 uncultured Desulfobacteraceae bacterium | reverse complement strand
CACATCATGACATCACTGATCTTGATCAGTGTATGGGAGTTTTTTCCATTTGTGGTCCTGAGCGTACTTGCCCGTATGCAATCGATACCGCCGGTCCTGTATGAGGCTGCCAGGGTAGATGGAGCCGGGGCGTTCAAGAGGTTCACTTATGTCACTTTACCCCAATTGAGAAACGTGCTCTTTGTGGTCATCCTTTTGAGAAGCATCTGGATGTTTACAAAATTCGACACAGTCTGGCTCCTCACTCAGGGCGGAGGGGCCGAAAAATACATAAGGACCTTGCCTGTGTACGCGTACATGAGGACGTTTATGTACTATCAAGCCGGTCTTGGGTCAACGCTAGCAGTAATTATGTTCGGGATCTTAGTTGCATCGACGGCCATTTATTTTAAGATGTTTAGGCGCGAGGAAGAGCTTTGATTTCGAAGAACGGAATGTTTTCTTTACGAGGACAGGCAATCTATTGGTGTGCAGCCGTTTTGCTGCTTCTGACGATATTTCCATTCTTCTGGATGCTTTCCACCTCTTTCAAACCTTTGAAAGAGATATTTGTTTTTCCTCCCTATCTCTTGCCAAAGAGTTTTACTCTGGCCAACTTCTCACGGCTATTTGAACAGACACGCTTCGTGACATATTTCAAGAATAGCGTTTTTGTCACAACCTCTGCCGTTCTTCTTACCATGACGTTTGCAACAGCCGGTGCTTACAGCCTGACCCGTTTCAAATTCTACGGCCGAGAAAAGATAGCCAGCCTTATTCTTTTCACTTACATGTTTGCACCTATTATGATTGTTATTCCCTTTTACGTGCTAATAAGGAGAATAGGGCTGGCAAACACCCACTTTGCGTTGATACTGGCTTACACCGCCTTCTGTCTCCCTTTCAGTCTATGGCTCTTGAGAGCCTTTTTTCAGAGTATACCGCTGGCCCTGGAGGAAGCCGCCTTGACGGACGGGGCAGGAAGAATCAGGGCTGTCCTTTATGTGATCTTACCGCTTGCTCTCCCAGGGATCATTGCAACAGGCATCTTTACCTTCATACTGGCATGGAATGATTATATTTTCGTTAGAATTTTAATAACGTCAGATGAACTCAAAACCCTCCCTGTGGGAATAGCAGATCTCTATAACGCCACTGTTATCGATTGGGGAATGATCATGGCCGGGAGTATGTTGATTACCGTGCCGGTCCTGATCTTCTTTGTTTTTATCCAGCGATATCTTATTGCGGGATGGGGGGCCGGTGGATTGAAAGGATAAGAAATTCAAGGGAGGCCTGAATGCAGAGGAAGGAAAATAAGAGAGGGCTTTTTTCAAGCATCAAGACGACAAAAAAACCTGATGAGGTCTATAAACAACTCGTTGCCATCATAAACAACGGTCAGATAAAGCCAGGCGAAAAGTTGCCGTCCGAGAGGGAATTGGCATCTGATCTGGGAATCAGCAGACAATCTATCAGGGAGGCGATATACAGGGCGGAAAGCATTGGGCTCATTGAAGTCAGACAGGGAGAAGGTAGTTTTGTGGTCTCATCACTTCGAGAAACCCTCAAGTCACCGATGACGGTTTTATTGGAAGAGGAGGCGGAGAAGATATTTGACTTCTTGGAGATCAGAAAACTTATTGAGGGCTGGTGCGCTGAAAGGGCAGCGATCATGGCGACTGAGGAGGATCTAGAAAAACTAAGAGAGATATTGGGGCGTATGGAGGAAGTGGTCCCTACGGACAGCAAGTGGGAAAAGGTGGACACGGAGTTTCACCTATCCATAGCCGCCGCTACAAAGAACGTTATTGCCATGCATATCATGCAGGCACTCAAAGATAGCTTTCACAGTTACTTCAGGCTTAGACGAATCAGTACTAGAGACGACAGAAAAGGCCCCCTGTTGAATCAACATCGTGAGATATATGAGGCGATCAGCCGAAAAGATCCAGACCTGTCCAAACAGAAGACATTCGAACATCTGGGTTTCATAGAGGACCTAATCATTGAAGACATGGGAAAGGCATCAATTTAAATGAACTCAAAACGTAACACTTTAGCGCTTTGAAAATACTGAGGAGTAAGATGACAGACCGTGAGGGTCTTTTTTCCAAAGGACGTAA
>CAYRFN010000375.1:0-2132 GCA_964423495.1 uncultured Desulfobacteraceae bacterium | reverse complement strand
CTGTTTTAAATCGATCCTCTTGGAATAACTTGCTTGATGTTGATAATGATTCCTTCGCAAAGCGCACAAGCCTTTTAGGTTTAAACATACCTGGACTTGAGTTAAATAGAATAAGGAGGAATCCAAACGCAGTAAAAATCCATCCAATTAATCCGATTACTGAATAACTCCACAAGCCTACATTCACTGACCCAAATAGTAATTTAGACAGAACAGCAAATATCATCAGCAACAACATAGCCAAGCCAAATAATTCCAACCAAGCACTCATTACTGATCGAAGGCATTTACGTAAAAAAGTTGTAACTCCAATAGTCAACAAAAAAGAAAATAAAACCCCACGAAAGGTGGGATTTATATTAAAATGTCGAATTGGAGAAGCGGAGGTTTTTTCATCTTTGAACCGTAGCCCGTGATCTTGAGCTATGAGTTTAAGTGGTCCTTTCCCCGATGGGATACGTGGAATCAATAAATAGGTCGCATATGAAAGAATCTCTAGTTTGCCGGAAGCCTGGTAATGTGTATTTAAAGGCCAATTTTCATCGATTGCCTTTATAGTTTTTAATATCCCTGCGGGAAGACCTGCTCTTTCGAACACGGCCGCACGTTGTTCAGCCACGGTGCTGCCCCAATAAAGAACCCGCTCACGTTGCCACCAGAGATGATACATCCCCACTAATGCCACAAAGCTTACAAGGATCCAGATAGATAGGATTATCTTGATACCGAGACGGATATATTTATGCATGTTTCTCATAGGTATTACATTTAAATGCGCTTCTAATTGTCAATAGTAAGAAGCAGTTTTTTTGATTTGAAAAAATCCTATAATCTGAGGTCGAAAAGACAACAAATATCAAGAAGATCTGCCATGATTTTCTGGCTAATCACATTTGAACCAATTGCTAATCTCCTTTCCTTTAGGGAGTTAGCTATGTCGGCTCGACGATTCGGTCCTCAGGCTTTAGTGGTCTCCACACCAGAAATCTCACATAACATGGTCCCGTTTCCGCACGGTGCTGTTTCGAACTGTAGGACTGGGTGGTCAAATCCAAAATGATTAAAGAGTTCGTGACGGATTATTTTTGAAAGCGCTTCTGTTTGGCTTACAGGCTGATCCAGAATCTCCACGTGACATGAAAAGGCAATGCTGGATGAACTCAAATTCCAGGCATGAAGATAGTGAACACCCACGATACCTGGAATTCCTTCGAGAACGTTTTTTACCTCTTTCAGGTCAAGCCCCCGGGGAGTTGCGTTCATCAGGATAGCACTCGCTTCTTTCAGGACAGACCAACAATTTTTTAGGATGAAGAACACTATGAGAATAGAAAGGAGGGGATCAAGCCAGTACCAGGGTTTGAAAATCAAGACCACACCGTTTATCAAGACCACAACAGAAGTGAAAAGGTCACCTAACATATGGAGGAAAGCTCCACGGACATTGAGGCTGTGCTTTGAATCCCGGTGGAGTAGCCAAGCGGAGAAACCGTTTCCCACTATACCAACAGTAGCCATCAACATAACAATCTTTCCGGAAATAGCTTCCGAGTGCTGAAAACGCTGGAGGGCTTCATAAATTATGAAGGCCGAAGCCCCCAAGAGAATCACCACGTTTGCCAAGGCCGCCAGGATTTCTGCACGTCTGTATCCAAAAGTGTTTCTGACAGAGGCGCCTTTCTTGCCGATAAGATAGGCGAAGTAGGCAATCAAAACTGCCGTAAAATCACTAAAGTTGTGTGTAGCATCGGAGATGAGGGCCACGCTGTGAGCGTATATCCCTCCAATGATCTGGGCCACAGGAATGATTAGGTTTAGGACAAGAGTCACCAATAGTCTTGGACCGCTCGTATCTTCCATATCCATAGGATGATGGATCGCCTTATGATCATGTTCATGTGGGGGCGGGTTTTCATTCCCGAGGTCGTTAGTGTCGGAGCTACTTTTATCTTCATCGTATATTTGATTCATTTTGGTCCTTTTTTTTTGAACTGGAATACCAGCCAACATCTTTGGAGTAAACCATCAGAGATCACTTAAATAGATAAATTTCTTTTTGGCTACAGAGCTTAATTAAAGGTCCTTCACAGTTTTTCGTGGGTGAATCTATATATTGTAGGCAATTTGCCTCC
>CAYRFN010000374.1:0-2135 GCA_964423495.1 uncultured Desulfobacteraceae bacterium | reverse complement strand
TATGAAGAAACTCTACCACATATTATACGACATGTCAAGCGTGACGTGACACTAGGCTTGATGCGCTCACGCAGCAAAGCGAAAATGCCAACGGGTCGCCGGGAGGGCAGCCGAAAACGAGGCAATAGACTTAGACATTGCCTTCTTGAATAAACAAAGAGGATGAGCCTGAGAGGAGTTTTTTGAAGACATAGCAAAAAACGATATTTTCCCCAGAGAGTTTGCCGAAATTCGCTCAATGGTTAAACAAAGATTGCAGCAGACCGACCCTACCAATGCCGCGGAGTGGACTAATACATCCGCAGGGTGTGAAACCGGGTCAACCTGGAAGCGCAGTATGTTAGAGTGAGCCGCTTTTTTGAGGTGAAACTATAAGGAAATTTGATTTGTGTGTCAATAATGAATTCGCCTCATGATGTTGTAGTCTGTCATTTTGGGTTGAGTGAATATGTGAGATAAGTGGAAGAGGTTAATCAAAAGATCAAGATGATCTTGACCTTGATTTGTCAAAGAAGGATGAGAATTGGGAACCCATGACTGCAAGCCACCCTAAGGCATCGAAGACCCTCTCTTCCCTAGTATCTTAATCTTTGTCCTTGATGTACTGGCCGCCGGGTACGGTGGTGAAGTGGAAGATGGGCCTGTCGACACGCCGAAGGATCAGCGGACAGTGTTTCATTCCGGCGGGGACGAAAATAAGGCTGGTCCTAGTGAGGATATGTTTTTCGTCTTCTAGCCAGATTTCTATTTCGCCGCCTAAATCGTATGGGTCTTCCGGATTGTTGCCGAAAAAGCCGATAATCTCGTCGGTGTCATGGGTATGCGGCACATTTTCCAGCGTGGCGGCGGCTTTCAGATACCATGCGGTGTTGATGTGGAATGCCCCTTCCACGACCTTATCATCAAGCCACAGGATACGGGTAGCGTATTTGGCATATTCGGCAGCTATTTTTCCCTTAGATTCTGGGACCTTCAACTCGCTTACGATATATTTTCCGTATTTTAATTCCGCCATGCTATATACCCTCCTTCTGTATATTCACCAGGAAAGCTGAAATAATTAAATTAAGTGCCTCTTAACAATTTACAGCTTAGTGGTTATATTTCATAATAAGATCAATCAAATAGAGCTAAGGAGGTCTTATTATGAAAATGCCAAAAGTTTCTTTGCTGGAATGGCAAAACCGTTACGGCACAGAACGAGCCTGTGAAAAAGTTTTGGTTAAAATTCGATGGCCGAATGGTTTTATATGTCCGCGATGTAACTCGAAAGATGCGAGTTATATAACAACTCGAAAAGCATATCAGTGTTCTCAATGTCGGTATCAAGTATCCATAACGGCTGGCACATTGTTTCATTCGACGAATTTGTCTTTGGTAAAATGGTTCTGGGCGATCTATCTTGCAGCCACTGATAAGGGAGGGATCTCTGCGCTCCGACTTGCCAAACATATTAGTGTATCTTGGCCTACGGCCCGGAAGATGTTGAAAAAAATACGTGTAGCTATGGCCGATAGAGACAGTGCTTATCGACTTGAGAATTTGGTTGAGTTTGATGATGCATATGTTGGTGGTAAGCGCGGTCAAGGTGCCGCCGTGAAAAAGCCAATACTGGTTGCGGTAGAAACGAGAGGAGAAAAAGCGGGATTCATGGCCGTAGAAGCAGTAGATGTGATCTCGAAGAAAACTGTACGCGACTTTCTTCAAAATCATCTGAAAGTGGGTCAGACTGTTCGTACAGATACATTTCCTGCGCTTAACTCGGTCAAGGAAATGCATTGCCACCAAAAAAAGGTAGTTCCGGCAGAAGAGATATCGAAATGGTTGCCTCTGGTGCATGTCGTCATGGTAATTTGAAAAAATTTCTGAATGGTACTTTCCATGGTGTATCTTTAAAATATCTCCAGGAATACCTTGATGAGTTTAGTTATCCTTTTAATCGTCGCTTCTGGCAACCTCAACTTCCTTTACGATTATTAAATGCTTGTTTGTCACATGTACCAGTAAAATTGGCTGAAAATAGTTTATAGGCACTTTTTAATATAAATCCCACCTTTCGTGGGGTTTTATTTTCTTTTTTAAGGAATCATTATCAACATCAAGCAAGTTATTCCAAGAGGATCGATTTAAAACAG
>CAYRFN010000373.1:0-2147 GCA_964423495.1 uncultured Desulfobacteraceae bacterium | reverse complement strand
AAAAGAGAGCCCCATGTCCTGCCATGGCTAAACTGCGAATTTCTTAAAAGAGAGTTCCATGCCCTTCTTAAAGAAATCGAAAGGCACATAAACTGTCTAAGTATAAACTGAATGTAAACACTTTTGAACATTACCAATTTTTTAACGCTCAGATCTTTCCAATTTTAAAGTTACGAGATTAAAACTGTCGGGGCATTGCAGTTGAATCGTATCATCCTCTCACCAAGGGAGATTGCCTCCAAATTGGAAAGTGGAAATGTTAGGAAAGATATCATGATAAAAAAATCCACACAATTCCCCAGGATTATGACAACTGATCTCAAATGTGTCCCCCTTCTGGTGACCAGCATTGCATTCCCCTTTAACACCTGTAATTGTTGCAATAACCTTTTTATTCTTATTTCTGTAAATTCTTGATTACTTCTTCTTCATCTGGAAAACGACCGACTTTATGCTTGGAAAATATAAGTCTGTCGTCAGCAACTACATCAAAAACACCATTTTTGCCTTTAATCAATTCAGGATCTATTCCGAATTCTTTTCTTATTCTTGCCGCCATACTGGTGGCTTGTGGTAGATAGTTTCAAGCTACACAGTAGGTTATCGAGATTTTCATTTTTCCTCCTTATTTAGACAAAGCTATTATTCACAAATTCAAGATATGATACCATTTCACTAACTACTGTGCTTTAAGAAGAGATTCATATCCACCAGCATCCAAAACATTTGTAAATCCAATCTCATCGAGTGTCTTTTTTGCGATTCCAGATCTCCTTCCACTACGAAAATATAAAACAACATCACGGCTCTTATCATTACCAAGCTCATTGATCCGTGACTTTATTTGGTCATATGGATTTTTTGTCCTTACTTATGGGACGGGTTAGAGGCATACTATCCGGGCTCAGTTTGAAACTCATATAGAGGTTGAGATATTTTGTTAGCAGATTATGGCAAAGTTCAGGTGTCCGATACCCAGTGTTACACCAGCCTACGTGGGCCCAGATGATCTTAGCGCTTTTATTGTGAGCAAGCAGTCTTTTAAAGGCAGATATATTCTCGCGAAGCATCTTTGGATTCCTGCCGGAACGGGTTAATATCTTTCTGTTCGGTAACGACATATCTTTAGGTATCGCCTCCATGTGGATATCTATCGGCACCCCGTATTTAGATGCAATATCAGCAAGTAAAAGGAAAAGGGGATGATCGGCAGGGACGGACTCGTAAGGGTGGTTATAGTTCAGTGAAAAATGTTCCACAGCAAACTCGCCGAACCCGACGGCCCCTTTTGAAATGATTTCAAAAGCCCTTTCTTCAAATTGTTTTTCCAGTTTAGGAGGCACTATCATTTCATTTTTGGCCTGATGGATCATGACATTCAGAGTACCGCCACCGCCGAGGAAAGAAAAACGGTTGGAATATTTTTTAACTGCGTGAATAAAATCTTCTATGTCATATCTATTTGGATGCTCAGGATGAAATGGTGGCGGCATGATTAATATTTTCTTAATGTTTAGCTTGTCCATGGTGGTCAAGGCGACCCTTGCTGCCCCATCATAATCCAACTCCGTGAATCCTGAATTAGGGCCAACTCCAGCCCCGAAACAAACCCTTTGCCCGTTAGGATTGGCCTCATTTTGGAATTTATGTTTTTAGAAGTTCCACAAACAAAAAAGATAACAAAAATAATTACAACTCCAAAAGTACTGAATTTTTTAGCTCTAAATTCCAAAACAATCCTCCTTTTTAATTTCTTATAAATGATGGGATCAAGTCTTGTTTTAAATCTTGTTTTAAATCTTGTTTGCAATTTAACTAAAGGCCAAAAAAGGTTTCGCAACTGGAAGGATATGAGGCTCTCTTTTAAGAACCGAAAAATTGGTTGCTGGCCTCTGGCTCGTAGAGCCTACGCCTCGGAGAGATATTTGAGTTACCTGCTGCCTGAGGCGGGCGGGAAAGGTATTGTGCTTGATGCCCGGAGCGCAACATAGGGCATAAATCCAGAAAGTCCGCCGCCCGCCTTAGTTTGCAGGAATGCTCAGGTCAGAGTTCCTTCCCAGTCGGTTTCTTAAAAGAGAGTCCCATGTCCTTACTTATCAGACATAGCTTTTAGATCCAAAATTATGTAACTCACATTTAAGGAATCG
>CAYRFN010000372.1:0-2162 GCA_964423495.1 uncultured Desulfobacteraceae bacterium | reverse complement strand
TAATTCCAGGCTCAATGTGCCACAGGATACTATAGCAATATCAGAAAAGGATATGTCATGCATGCGCATACCTCCTATTTTCTGTCCTTGGGTAAAACCACGGTAAAAATCGACCCTTTATCTAATTTGCTCTCTACAAAAATCTGTCCTCCGTGGCCTTCTATAATGGTCTTTACTGATGCCAGTCCCACACCGAAACCTTCTATTTTATCCTTGATCTGTCCCCGATGAAAGGGGTCAAAGATATAAGGAAGGTCCTTGTCGGAGATGCCGACACCCTGATCCGTTACTTTGATAATGATATCTTGATCGGCCTCTTGGGTGGAGATAATAACTCTCCCTCCTTCTCTTGAGTATTTTAGGGCATTGTCAACCAGGTTTGCAAAGGCCCTCCGCAGCCGAACGGAATCGGCCTCAATAACCGGCAATGCGTTTTCATTTTCAAGCTCCAACCGGACTCCCGCCTGTGATGCCCTGGACTGATAGGCCTCAAAAAGCTCTATCAAGTCCTTGTCTAAGGATACGGCGCTGAACTCCAGTTTCAACTTGCCTGTCTGAAGGCGTGAAAATTCAAGGAAATCTTTGACAATAGCCTCCAGATTTCCCGATTCCTTTTTGATGATTTCAAGATATTCCTTATGTTTTTCTTGGCTCAGGCTCGTTGCCCTTTTCGAAAGCCGTAAGGCAAATCCACCAATAATAGTGATAGATGACTTCATGTCATGTGCAAACATGGAGATGAGATTATCCTTTTCCCGTTCCATGGCCTTCAGGCGTGAAATATCTTGAAATGCCTCTAATCCGCCTATGAGGTGTCCTTCATCATCAAAAATGCCGGCAGTATTCATCCTGACCGGAATGAGGTTTTTTTGCCTGTTAAAGATCGTGGTTTCCACTTGAGTTACAGTCGATTCATGATTGATAACGGCCTTTAGGGGGCAATCGGTCCCGCACATCCCTCCTTTCAGGATTTCACCACAATGATGACCTATGGCCTCCTCTTCTCGATAACCTGTGATCTCTTCGGTCCAGGGATTAAATCTCGTGATATTTAGATCAGCATCCACCGTTAGAACTGCTACCGGAAGACTGTTGATGATAAATGCATAGAAATTTGTGTCAAAGACATCATTGCTCGTCTTATTGCCTGAGATAGAGTATTCCTTGATCTTATCCAAACAAGACCCCTTGTTTATGTTCGCCTTTCTTTTTTGATTCCCAGCCCCATCCTGGTCAATGTCCAGCTTTTCTTTTTCTGAGTTTTGCCAGGTCATTCTTTTTTTCCTCAATACTTGTTTCTAATTCCTCAATTCGAAGAATCTGTTGAGGTTGGACTGAATGGGCCGGAAGCGCATCTTCTCTATCCTTCAGCCTTTCCTTGAGCTCCATTATTTCCTTTTCCAACTCTTCCTCTTTCACCATAATTTAAGAAAGCCTTCCATTTAATAAAAATCCTCTCCCTTAATTTCATCCACCATCATCCAGATCCTGCACAATTTCTCACCACCCCCTCAAAACATTTGTATCCTGTTGAATCAACCTCTTCAACTCTGACTTCCCCTAACCCTTTGCATTGTCCCAACCAGTCCTTAAAGTGCTCCTCTCCACCAAAATAGACTTTTGTCCATCTGTTACCTTCTTTATCCACGCGCTCTTTAACAAGCTCCTCTTCATCCATTCTCTCTTGAATGCTTTTTCCCTCTTCTCCATGCCGGTCGATCATATTTAGCCTCCTTTGATGATATCTGACACGCTGCTTTTATTGACTATATCGATAAAGTCAGCCGGAAGCGTCATCACAAAAACAAAAAAACTGATTATTATAGCATCTTTGAATATGGATGTAAGTTCCATGATTTTCCCCTAATTACCACTAATCGTGTTGTCTAAGACAGCAAGGAGACTACCCTTGCCGCGAGACACTGGGGGAGTTAAGGCTCATCTTTTCCATCTACCGCAGCCTCTCCTCCCAAGACCTCCTCTCTTGCAAAGGCCGGACCTTTTCCTGTTAAACCCGCCTTGCGGAAACTTCTGGAACATATTGACAAAAACGTCATCCGCGCCTTCATTATAAAACACGTAGCTTTCAAAAGGCTGTCGATATTGAATATCATAGCGCCTTCTTTTTTCCTCATCTCCTAAGATCTGATAGGCCTCATTGA
>CAYRFN010000371.1:0-2171 GCA_964423495.1 uncultured Desulfobacteraceae bacterium | reverse complement strand
TAGCAGAAAAGTCACAATTCTTTTTTTTGGGGGAGCGCTGATCAGCAATGCCAGACTTAAAATAGGCACAAAGAATAAGCTTTGAGTCTTAATTGATAAAGCAAAACCTGTCAATAAGCCTGCCAATATGCTTCGTTGAAACCACTTTAGTCCGTTTTCTTTTAATGCCAACATTAAGGCCGCCACATTCACTAACATTAAAGGGACATCATTGTTGGGTATAGAACCCCTTACCATCCCAACAATTATATAACCGGCAGTTAATGCCCCCATCATTCCCCGAATTGAAGAAAATTTTTCTTTACCTTTCTTTAAAATAACATAAGCAAAAATCATCGCTCCCAAAAACGCCCAAAAGGACATGGCGAGGTATCCCCTCTCTCCGCCAATGGCAAAGGCTGCAAGTCCAAAGTGGTGCCATCCCAGGGGAAGGCCAGCGGCTAAAAAAAAGCGATTAAAATAGAATCCATGGTTAGCCAGAATATCTCTGGGTATACTGAGGTGATAAACAGCTAAATCACATCCATAATAATTCCCCAAACAAAGAGTTAGGGTATAGATTAAATACACGGTACAGATGGTTGCAATTAGCAAAACTGTCTTTTCGTTGCGCAGTAACATAAGATTCCGCATGCGTGCAGCGATTTTGTAATTATATATTTCTCTAAAACAAAATACGAAGGGAATAACCCCTAAAGCACAGATCAACCACGGATAAGCGCGATCAGTTAAAGACAGAACAGTGAATGCAAAGCTAAACAGGCTTGCTCCTACAAGGCAGCTTATAACCGTCGATAAACTCTGTAATTCAATACCAAGCAGTTTCATCAAACTGCGGCCCAGACACCAGGCACTGACAAGGTATAAAATAGAACCAATGAAACCTCGAGTAATTACCGCTATGTTTTCCAAGATGATCATTCCAAGCTCAACTGTTGTAAGTTTATGAGGCTACACAGTAAAAAGGTTTGGGTTCTTCCGTGTCTGTCAAGGTAGGCCCCCCCACAAAGGAATTAATAATATTGAATGTCAATAAATTTAAAGTCGCAAAACCTTACGGTTTGTCAATTTTTTATAGTTGATAGTTTTTCCAAACAGATAATCAACCAAAAATAACACGAATAAAATTCGGCAAATATCTAAATATATGAGCTAAAAAAGGATATAATCGCTTGACAATTATATGAGTGCCTTCGAGAAATGTCGGTTGTATTGAGGCCGTTAAAGTCTCGCCCTGTGCCAGATGTTTCGTGTGGTGGCCAAGGTAATAGCCTTGAAAAAAGCTGTTTATTTTTACATGTTTCATTTTGCGAGCGATGAAGAAACAGGCAGTGTAGTGAAATGGTTTACGGAACGAAATTTCGTCGTTATAATGGAATTCCCGCCATTTAGTTCTAGTTTTTCGCCCGTGGCCATATTTTGGATAGTAATGAATGAAGAGTTGAATTTCTGAAAACCCATTAACACTGAACGTGTCAAAGAAAAACGGAGGCTGAAAATTATAGAGGGTCTGGTTGTGCCACCCTATCATTGCATCGTAGATTATAACCACACCACCAACCTTTAGGACATCTACAATGTTAAAAACGGCTGCTTTCACATCAAAAACATGGTCAAGAGTCCCCAGGTCCAGCACGACGTTATATTTATTGTGCAGAGACAGAGCGGTACAGGGTTATTGAGGTCATGGACATAAGTGGGATTTTCGTTATCAAATCCATCCATGGATTCAACCTTATCGAAACCGAGCATCTTAAAAAGATCATCCTGGTGCATGAAAGCAATGTTACCGAACAAAAGCGATAATTCAGTCTGTCTTTTGCTCAAAGATGTTTTTCTCTCACTCGGGGCCACTGCCTTATAGTGAACATTTTCACTTTTGATAACACGTTCCATCTCTGCATAAGAACCATGTATGTCTGCTACTCCGAGCGTTAATATCTTCCCGCCAAGTTCGTATTGTTTATGCATTCTGAGCAGCATGTGCAGCATGCTCTGGTCAATTGGGGTGTACGCCTCATATTACGTGATAAATTGCTTGTAAAATAGGGATATTAGTATTTTTATGTTGACATTATGTGACAAAGGATATATATTTTGTCACATATGGAAACAGAGGGCGTCTCATCTGCAATAATTTCGGCTGTTCGCGCTGGCGTAGTGGAACAACT
>CAYRFN010000370.1:0-2184 GCA_964423495.1 uncultured Desulfobacteraceae bacterium | reverse complement strand
TAAGTCCGCCTGTAAAGCTCACTTTACCCTCTAATTACGCTTATTTTGGGACTAGTACGAAAACTGGCTCAATGGGTAATAAAAGACGAGCAGCAAAGGGACGATGTACTTGATGTATTGGATAAGTTAAAAAAAGCTGGTAAAGGCAGGAATACAGTAGCACATGCGGTATGGGGAATCTGTGATACCGAACCAGATGCGCTAATATTGCTTCCTACATTCGGTCACAAGTTAATTTATAAAAAAGATGATTTCGAAATAATTATTGAACAAATAAAATCGGCTAAAACAGAATTGGGACGTGTGCATCATGATTTTTATCAAGCTCGAAAGAAACGAATATCCTAACAATGCGTTTGCACACGGAACGGCTACATCGTGTGGTTAATGCAAGCTATAGCTACACATAAATTGTACAATAAAACAATTGCTTATGGTCTTACCGCCGCCCGGTGAAACGCGGCGTTCGGTAGCATGAAAAATTATGAAAAGCGACATTTTTAATAAGATATCACCAAGTGAAGCTTTAGAAATTCTTAAGCAGATTGCTAAAACGGACAAAAAGCTGAAAAAGAGAATTATCGAAATCGCTGAAGATTTATTCAGAAATGTCGATGTTGAAGCGGTTTGCGATGATGTTTTTGATGCCTTGGATGGGATTAATGTTCATGAATTGTGGGATCGTGCAGGACCTAAAACAAATGGCTATACTTCACCAGAGGATATGGCAGTAGAAATGTTTGAAGAAGCGTTAGAGCCATTTCTTCAAGAGTTGTATAGATTGTTTGATTTGAAAATGCATCAAGAAGCCAAACTTTATTGTATGGGTATTTTAAAAGGAATATATCTATACGAAGAAGACTCTGGATCAGAATTCAAAGATTGGGCCACTGATGTTCCAGGAGAAAGCTTTGGATATGTTTTGAATGAATGGAAAAAAAGAAATAGTAACAACAAAGACAAAAAGGAAATGAAGGGTTTTATTAGTAATGAGTTTCCTAATTGGTCTGAATGGGCCATGAATCAAATATGATCAAAACCCGAACAACCGTTTGCACTCGGAGCGGCTATATCGTGTGGTCAACAAGGATTGTGTATTTGGACAATCCCAAATCTTAATCAAGTCCTCGGTGGTCATCGCCGCCCAGTGAAACGTGCGTTATGCAATGTATGACAGAGAAAATACATCGACATAAGGTGCTCAATCCACAGGTTTGAGCTTTAAAGTTTATGGAGATTTAGATATGTCTATGCTTGGTTTTTATTTCGTTCAAGCCCTCTTGGAACAGGCTGGATGGCCAAGAAAAAAAAGGCTTTTTGGCGGTCCGGCATACGACACTTTTATCGTTGATAAAGTGATCGATCAAATGCTTACTTGGGCCGCATGTCTCGCTACAGGTTGTCCAAAATTGTCCCTACAGATGATTGCCGAAATGTTTCGAGATAAAGACTGGGATGTGGACAAACCGCCTGATATAAAAATGGTTATCGACGGCTCTCGTGAGGAGTGGGACAAAGTACCAGAAGGCGGGCCTAGCGAAGTCATTAAACCATGGCGTCTATCAAGTAACATGGGAAAATCAATACCCGCCAAGAATCTAGCCGATCGAAAGCTAATAGCGGCTTTAGAGCAATTGTGTCTTGAGGCAATTATTTGGGGGTTAGGGAATCCGGATCGTGTCAAGGCATGGTACACCAACCACAGAGAAAAAATGCAATCTTCCCTCCCTGGAATGCAAAAAGCAGGACTCCAAGTTGAGGCTTTACCAGCACTAAACGAGTGGTTTGAACAATCTGAGAGTATCCTTAGAGATTATGAGCGTGATATACAGCCGCTGCCAGAAATCCCCAAAAAACTATTGAAAGACGCTGAGTCCATAGGCGTAAGCCTCGACTAAATATGTACGCAGAATCGCATAACCTGTCATTTCAGAGGATCGCTGACGCGCCCGCTGAATTCCGCGTTGGATTTAGAAAATTACTGAATATATATAAATGATTAAACTACTGGCCTTAATAAAAACCAATTGGGTTGCTTTCACACTGTTTACTCTTGCGGTCATAACGACTTTATCTCTTTGGCCACTGGAAAAGTTACCATCGGTGCCAGGAACTGATAAAACCCACCACTTAATACCTGAATTTTGCACCGGAATCTAAAAAATACTTGAAAAACCACCTGGG
>CAYRFN010000369.1:0-2269 GCA_964423495.1 uncultured Desulfobacteraceae bacterium | reverse complement strand
CTTAACTCAAATAACCAGCAACCAATATTTCGTTTTCTGAAAAGAGAGCCCCATGTCCTGCCTTTCTGTTCCTGATCAATGGTTAACACCCAGGGGCTTTCGATCCAGTCATAGGAGGGACGAATCTCTTAAAAGAGAGTTCCTTACCCTTCTAAATGCGAAGCCTTTTGAACGTTACCAATTCTTTAGGTTCAATCAAATTTGGGGATGTTATTAACATATCATCCTTGTGGAATGCAAGCATTTCTGTGAAATACCTCACAAAGTATTTGGAGGTTTACCAGCATTAGGCGTGGGATATCCCGCCTAATTTTTGGAAATGTCCTGAAACTTCTCTGTTTGCCTCTCGAGATGCACCTACAACATCATGAGGTTGATTCTGGATTGACACACACCACTTGCGATCCCCTGGGACCTGACAATACCCTGCTTTTTGCTCCCGGCCTTATGGGGGCACGCAGCTTGTCAATACCAGTCGAATTGCCGTGGGGACCAAAAGCCCGCTGATCGGTACCATTAAAAAGAGGAATGCAGACAGCCACCTGGGCATTACAGCTATTCCCATCCCCTTTATATCGCTTTTTTACTTGACAAATGGAAACGCCTGGGTTGATATAGAGACCATTAATTCTCCCTATAGATATTGAGGATGGGAAATCATGGTCTATTTTGATTAAATTTATGGATAAGCAATAACCCAAGGGGCAACATGTCACTGAATTATAAACGGGTGCCGGCCATTGACAAATGCTTTTCAATTTTAGCGCTGATGGCGGAAGCTAAACGTCCCTTTGGATTCAATGAAATTGTCAAGAATCTGGGTCTGAATAAAAGTACGGTATTCAACATCCTGCATACGTTGAACAATCTCGATGTCCTTGAGAAAGGACCGGACGGTCTCTTTCGATTGGGACCACGTTTGTTTATCCTGGGCAATGCGGCTGCCGGGGGGTCTGAGTTGATACAGACGGTGCATCCCTATCTCGAAACCATCAACCATGAATTGAAATTGTCCACTTTTTTCGGTATTCTTTCAGACCAGGAGGTCATTATCCTGGACAAGGCGGATCGGGCCCACAGGATCAAGATATCATCAGAAATCGGCATGCGAATACCAATTTTCGCCGGGGTTGCAGGAAAGGCCCTCCTTTCACAACTGCCTGAAACAGCCATCGATAAAATCCTTTCGGAAAATACACCTAAACCATATACGCCCAGGACCATCATTAACAAGGCCGCCTATAAAAAAGAGATTCTGAGTGTAAAGAAAACCGGCATTGCCTATGACAGGGAAGAATACATAGAAGGGCTTATCGCCGTGGCTGTTCCGCTCCAGACGTACAGGAAGGATTTACAGGCAGCCATATGGGCCGTGGGGCTCAAGCAAGAGTTTCAGGATGATGCCATGATGCAAATTGCCAAATTCCTTTCAAATATCGTCAAGGAGATCAATTACCGCTTTTCCATGTATGCAGGGCCTTTCAGCCCTATGAATGAAGCGCTGAATGCTTAAAGGCAAAAACCTGATTGGTTTCACGGGACGGGTAGTAAGTGATTAGAGGAGGTTAAGGCATGTATTTCAGGGTTTACTGTAATGTAAGGGAGATCGAAGCCCCGGATAAAGAGACTGCCGAGCAGATTCTTCAGGATTCGCTGAGAGAGGTTATTTGGTTGCTTCCGGTCACAGAGACTCCTGTGGCGCCTCCAGCGAGAGAAGAATCTAAAAGATCTGAAGTAAAGGAAAAGAAAGGCGGACATGGTTCGATGACCTTTCGCCATTAGAAAGTGCCGTGGAAGCACGTGAAATATAAACAGCCTGCGCAGCCAGACATCAGGCTGCGAAGAGACATAGAGGGGTAAAAAATGAGGTACGCTGAAACAGGCTTCCAATTGGAAGTCGATTTGTCAAAGGGAGGCATTGATAAGGTAGAGACCGATCCGATAGATACGGCATTGTATCTCGGGGGGCTCGGTGTGGACTTGAAGTTGCTATTTGATCGGGTTCCTCCGGGCACCGATCCATGGTCTCCCGACAATCTGCTTATATTCGGTAATGGTCTTCTGAACAGCACATGCATTCCGGGCGCAAACCGCGTGTCGGTCGATACCATTGCCCCGTTGAACGGATTTCTAGGGCATTCCCTGATGGGCGGATTTTTCGGGCCGGAAATGAAAATGGCCGGTTATGACAGGATAGTCATTCGGGGCGAGGCGCCCGACCTGGTCTACCTGGCGATACACGACGACAAAGTCGAGATCCGTGATGCCA
>CAYRFN010000368.1:0-2293 GCA_964423495.1 uncultured Desulfobacteraceae bacterium | reverse complement strand
CCATCTGCTCTCCTTTGTTAGGAATATGAGAGCACATGGCAGCAAGCCAATCTAAAGCGTCAAGGAGGCCTTTTGGGATTAGGTTATTCAAATGAGGAATTTCGCTGATCCTCCATCGAATAAATTGAGCAGGCAGGATCAGGAAACATGCTGTGGACTCAAAAACGGGACTCTTGTCAATGAGGCAAGGGTCCCGTCTCTTTTGTGTCATCGTTTAAAATTGTCGGCAGGTCACTCTTGTCCAAAAGCGATCTCACCGCAGAGCCGCCAAGTTCGCAGAGTAAGGGCTATTTTATCAGAATTCCTGAGAGGGGAATTCTGATAAACAGCACACTCTTGGCCAATGCAACGGCTATTGTTGCCCGAAGGGCTTGTCCGCCGTCTTTGTGGCGGGCTTGTTTATTCGTATTTTCCTCCCTCTCAGAGGAAAATACGAAACAAAAATCAACTTTGCGCTCCTTGCGTCTCAAGTGAGCGAAGCGAACGGGCGGTGAATAAAAACGGCAACCTGATTCTTAGAACATTTGTCCAATGGTCCATGTCACGGCAGTCCATGACAGGGATCCGAGGGGTATATTCCCGGTTCAGCCCTGTAATTCACGGAGCGATACGGTCTTCCTTTCGATGGGAAGTTCTTTGAAGTCCCCGTTGGCGACCAGGATGGCCTCATATTTAAATCTCTTTCCTTTCATCCACTGCTGGCAGCCGGCGGGTATGACGGCGGTATTGTCTTCCCTGAATTTGGTGGGCCCCTGTATAGTGTCGATATCCGTTGCGGCCAGGGCCTTTCGGACCGCCTCCCTATCGAGGGTTTGAGCCCGCCTGAAGACATCGGCCACAATTTCATAACCGGAAAAATTCGGCCCCATGATTTGGTTGGCCTGCTTTCCCGTGGCATTTTCGTACATATCACAGAGTTGTCTTGCACTCCACCCGGTCAGAGAAGACTTGTAGGGCCAGGAAGGAAGCCAGATGGCCTCACATAGGATCCCCAGGCCCAGCCAGTCGCCAAGGGCCTCCATGGCCGAGGAGAAGATGGCCGCCCTGCCAGCCACGCAGATTTTCGGCCTGAACCCCATCTGATGGCATTGCCTCCACAGGGCGATAAAATCGGGCGGCGCCATGTTTGAATTGAGGATTTCCACGTTCTGTTCTTTCCATCCGTTGATCTGGGATGTGTAATCGCTGGTCCCGGGTGGGAACCTGCCGAAATCAATGATCTTATAACCTGCCGGCTTGGCGACGGCAGCGGCTCCCTGGGCCCACGCCACGCCATCGGCGTCATTCTGCGCGCACAGACCGACAATTTTATTCGTATCCACCTGCTCCCATGCCTGGAGGAAGACCTTGGCGAAATGCATGACGCTCACGCCGGCATTAAAGGTCCAGTGGTATGGGCCGCCGGGTAACCACATTTCAAGGGGGACGGCCGTGATGACACAGGGCATCTTGAGCCTTTCGCATACCGCCGACACCGGGCTCCCCGTGGCGGGTGTGCTGCTGGTATACATGAAGTCGATCTTGTCTTTGAGAATCAGCTTGGACGCCAGTTCGGCGGCCTTTGTCGGGTTGCTCTCCGTGTCCTGGATGCTGACCTTGACAGGCAGTTTTTTCCCGAACTCTTTGATGTAAATGCCACCGTCCTTGTTGATCTCGGCCACGGCCTTATTGTCTATCCATGGCGAGGATTCGTTAAATGCGGCAACCGGACCGGTCGTAGGAATGGGACGACCGACTAGGATGTGGGCTTTTTGGGCCGCGCGGGCCGGTTTGAGAAGCTTCGGTACACTGGATGAGATACCCACTGCCGTCGCAGTATATCCCACCTTTTTAATAAAATCCCTGCGGGTAATGCCTTTACTATTTTTTTTCTCCATGGGTCACCTCCCTATTATCGTTTGGTTTGAACGAACCATCATCACTCCCCCGCCTTTATCATTTGGTTTCTCACCTCCTTTTTTTGATTTTGAATTATACCGGAATAACTTTTGTGGGTCAATCATCAGCCCACCTTATGGAACGGCACTCCCCACGGAATCCATCTCTTTTGAAGATCAACGCTATTGAAAATGTTTTTGAGATTCGATATGAAACCAATTTAAACTTATGAAGCCAAATTGCACTCTGTTTTATTAAATTCATTATTATAATAAACATGATGCCTGCCGGCGAATGAAGGTTTGCAGAATATCCCTCGCCCAGAGATGTAACGTGCTCGGGTGACCATGACGTACTCTCGTTGAGTCGAGTAGACCGGTTTCTTCCGATGCTACAGGTTGAGGTTTGTTTTCTC
>CAYRFN010000367.1:0-2297 GCA_964423495.1 uncultured Desulfobacteraceae bacterium | reverse complement strand
TACCCCTATAACTAATTGTTTTATCTATATAAATAAGTATTGAACAGGCTTTAATCATAATTATCCAGCAGTCAAAAAACATCTTTTCCCTTTTCTTTCTTACCTCTCAATTGACCCCCTCTCAAGGGGTTTAGTTGGTAAGGAATCCGGTTTGATAGAGGCCTTATATTGATCAGAGCTGATGTAGTTTTTCATCTTCACCGCTTCATCCTTGGATATCCGCTTATAGGAAGAGGGGTCAGGACTGAAAAGGGAAACTGATTTCCCTGCTTTGCAACCCTCTTGGGCTGACGCAGGTGCAGCAAAAAGGGACAATGCAAAAAAAACTGCGATTCCGTATCTAATTTTTTTCATAGCCTCCCCCTTAAATCGACTGTCATGTTTTCTTTCCTGGACATACTGGAATAAGACTCATTACGAGTATCTTTCAGGTAAATCGGCTAAAAAAATCATTAATCCACTTCTCTATCTGCTCATCCTTGTGTCCACTCAACACTACTGAGCTTCCACTCTTGACTGATTTTCAGTAAATGAACGTCAATCGGGATTGTGAAGACCTGTAGTTTTCCTGTCCATTTCACAATAGATTTGGCTTTCTCTAGAAGAAAATTTGACTTCCCAACAGGGCAGATCATACCCTGCTAGGAGCTAGGCATACACATTTTGGGGTGTTTTTTCATGGGCTAACTTTCTAGATAGAGGTTGAATCATTGGTGAGAATACTTACAGCCAATTGAATTGCAAAAAATGCCTTATGTCAAGAAAAATTGGCTTTCAGGAAGCTCTTTACAGTCGACAATTTAAGACCGATGAATTAGGGGGTCTTTTCGGGTCTATGCGGGTTTTTACAAGTTGCCGTACGAACGTACCGTCAAATCAAAAGACCTGTGATCTGCTCAAATTTGGTAGATCGAGTAAACCTGAGGTGTCGATTCGATATCTCAAAGTGGAATTCCATTAGCTTTTGCTTTTGATCTCGGATTTGAAGCTGTATTTTCAAGTCTTGGTGCTACTGTGGATTTTGACATCCTTTTATTCGTTATCCAGCGCTGTAAAGAGTATTGGATCTGGAGCCGACCTACGCCCTTTCAATAATACGACGTCCATCCAATCGGTCCAAAATTTCCACCAACTTCCTTTTTCTGGCGTTTTCCCTGCGGATTCCAGTTAGATACTCCTCCCATTCCTTGTGACGGCCGGCCTTTTTCAAGAGAGTTTGGATATTTCTCAGGTAGACTGCAGCCTGCCTGTAAGCGTTTGGTTTGGTTTGGGCGATTTCATTTGCTGCCATCTTCTTCCATATCTTTATGGCTTCGTCAGGATGTTTATCTTTGATGCACGCTGCAATGCGATCGTCTTTATACCCAAACCATCCCCATCCCGTTCTTTTGTCTTGGCGGCGTTTATACCAATGAAGGACATCATCGGGACGTTTTTCGTGCATAGAGATGTCAATGAGGATTTCTGTATCTGGAAAGACATCTCTCCTATGCCCTTCCATATCCGGAAGGCCTGACTCAGGCAAGGGCCATGAGGATTTCTCATCAGGCAATTTACCGGTCTGCAGATATGCCAAAACGGCCTTTTGGACTTCAGACCAGATCTTGGACTTTTTTGCTACCTTTGCCAATTCCTTATAGGCGGTGAGGGAGGCATCTTGGAAAAACTCTTCAGCACAGACGGCAGCCACCATGCGCCAGTTCTTCTTGTTTATCTGTATGTCCTTAAAGATATTCCGCAGCTGTGAAGAAATCCCGGGCCATTTCTTGCCGGTTGCCTCTATCCCTTTCTGTATCCATTCCACGGCTTTATCTGGCCTGCGGGCCTTTCTGAGTTCGTTTATCAACCGCACATAGCTGCCCGTAATCTCCGCTTCTTCTTTGCAAAGCGGGATGATCTCTTTAGCGCGCCCAGCCTCCCTCAGGGCCTCGATAATCCAGTCCGTCAGTCGATCCCTTCGGTAATTCCTGTGAAAATCACTGGAGCGTTTTCCTGATTTCTTCAATTCCCCAAGGAGTTGGTCTGCCAGAGTATCCCAATCGGACTTCTCTTGTTTTCTTTTCCAGAAGGAGTCAATTCCATTGCATAGTTCGAACTGATCATCCAACTCTTTTTCCATGGCCCAGCGCATCTGTTCGACCGGAGAGAGAGACGATTTGGGCAGTGCCTCGAACACGACTTCCATGCATGACCCAATCTCCACGGCCGTCTCCCCCTCGTCATGGCTCATCTCTATCTGTCTTGTCCCTGCCTCAAAGAGCTCTTCTCCCAGGGAAAGGACCTCATCCGCATGCCCT
>CAYRFN010000366.1:0-2320 GCA_964423495.1 uncultured Desulfobacteraceae bacterium | reverse complement strand
TAATGCTTTTTGATGAACAAGTTAGAGCACGAGAATATTTTGTAACGCTAGAACACCCGCAAGGTCCAATGGTTTGTGAGAACATTACAATTGGACTTTCCAAAACCCCGGGTAAGGTCCTTCGCGTAGCGCCTACCATGGGACAAGACAACGAATACGTATATAAACAAATTCTGGGTATGTCAGAAGATGAAATAAATCAATGCTACGTAGATGGAACTTTTTCTTAACAATTCTTTTAAATAATAAGTTGCGATCATATGGATCAGCCAATCGATACACTAAAGGCTCTTGACGGTATTAGAGTACTTGATCTTGGAGGGCAGATAGCTGATTACTGTACCAAGTTACTTGGTGACCTAGGCGCTGATGTAATTAAAGTAGAAAGGCCAGGAGGGGATTTTACAAGGCGCATAGGACCTTTTTTCCACGATGAACCTGACCTAGAGAAATCGCTTTATTTCTTTTACTTCAATACAAGCAAAAAAAGCATTACGTTGAATCTGGATAAAGCGCAGGGACAGGAAATTCTGAGGGAACTCACCAAAACTACTGATATCATAGTTGAGGCATTTCCCGCAGGCAATCTTGATAAGATAGGACTAGGTTACAAAAATCTCAAAGGGATTAATAACCGGTTAATAGTGACCTCAATTACAGGATTTGGTCAAGAAGGACCTTATAAAGACTTCAAAGCATCTGAATTAATCGGATTAGCAATGAGCGGAACACTATATCAATTAGGATTTCCTGAAGACCCGCCCGTTTCTATTGGATCTCCATGGGCGCATTATATGACGGCAACATATGCTGCCATTGGTTCTTTAATGGCTCTTTTTAATCGGGATATTACCAATGAAGGCCAGCAGGTTGATATTTCAGAACAAGCAGCTGTGGTGAGATTGGCTGATTTTGCAGTATCGGAATATGGAGCCACAAAAGTAATCCGCAAGAGGACGGGTCAAGAGCTCTATAGAGGGGTGAGGGATGTTTTTCATTGCAAAGACGGTGATGTTGTCTGTAGTGCCCTGGGTGGATCAGGTGCCAAGCAGATGCTCCAATGGATGGATAGTGAAGGTATGGCGTCAGACCTGTTAGATGAGAAATATGAGGATGCTATAGCTCTTATCGGAGGAATACGCCAACTCACTGGCATGAAAACCGGAACTAAAGCGGAAAAAACTATTGGTGCTGATCGTTTATCAGATTTCACCGGACAGATAAAGCATATTGAGGAAGTCTGGGAAGCATTTTTAATGACTCATACCAAAGCTGAACTTTTTGAAGGAGCACAACGCAGGGGAGTCGGATTAATGCCATGTAATAACGCTAAAGATATAGTCCATGATGCTCATTTAAATGCAAGAAATTATTTCGTTAATATTGAACATCCTGAATTTAAGGCTACCCTAAAATATCCTGGGGCTCCTTATAGACTTTCTGAAACTCCATGGAATGCGAGCCGAGCTCCTCACGTTGGCGAGCATAATATTGATATCTATAAAAATGAGTTAGGTTTTAGCCACGAGCAACTTTGTTATCTGCTAACTGAGAATATTATTTAAACATCACATGGAGAGGTGAAAGACGACAAACGGTTGGCAGCAAGGTTACAAATAAGACGAATTAACATGGAATAGGCAGCCAATCCAGAAAAATCCGGAGAATTCAATCCTTACATTCATAACGAAAGCTCACACTTACAGCTTAGCCTTAAAATGGGAAAGCAATTGTTATAGTAAGACTGTTGTTTATATAAAGGAGGGAAATAAAAATGGAAAACAAAAGTAAATGGGAAGGGCATGCAAGACTAATAGCCTGTGAAAAGGCTGAGATGAGGGATGAGGAAAAACATGAGGAATTTACTCCTGAATTGCAGGCGAGAAGAACGAATAGGTCCGACAAACCGTTTATACCTCGTTCTTATCACTTCAATTCCGAGGCATCAAAGGATAGTATCAAACATTTTGCAGAAGGGATAGGGGACAATAATCCCTTATTTCAGAATGAAGAATATGCCAAAAAAACTAAATATGGCAACATAGTCGCTCCGGGAAGTTATCTGTACAGTATCATGTGGGAAACCCCTGGATTCGGAGGACCTGGAATACATGGCTGGTATTCAGGAGGAGACTGGGAATGGTATCGACCGGTACAGGTTGGCGATAAATTTAAAGTCGTATGTTGTTTAAGGGAGTTCGTTTCTAAACAAGGCAAGATGGGGGGTGGTAGAACGTGGATAGATTACAACAATACGATATATACAAACCAGAAAGGTGAAATTGTTGGCAAGGAATATGGGCATGAAGTTTTTGCAGAA
>CAYRFN010000365.1:0-2328 GCA_964423495.1 uncultured Desulfobacteraceae bacterium | reverse complement strand
CCGCCTGTAGTGTAATGATTTCTTAGTTTGAGACATTGTATCAGAAACGCGTCGGTACCGCAAGCTTGGCTTACACATTTAGCCTTCAGTTTTGGAATTGTGCACTGGATAGAACTCCAGATAAAGCGTGGCTTTTAGCCCGGCGGAAGATAGCGACAATTCTTCAAGTGATTGGGTGGCATGGTCTCTATTTAAGTGTTGTGCTGTGTATATCACTTGCGAATACTTTGTGTGGATTGATCCTTAGTATTGCAGGTGGGATTGGTTTAGCTATAACAATGGAAATGAAGGTACCGCGACAACGAGAGCATAGAAAATAGACATGTTGCTGGTCTGTTTGCAATCTATGCACAAGGAGAGATTTAACTGGGCTTACCTTTTAAGTGGACTTATACTCATTGTTTTCTGTCAGCTATCAGACAGGCTTGGGCGTTAGCAAAGCTTGGAGAGTGAGGTCCAGGGAGGAGACTACAATACTAACTATCGAAAAAGTTGATACCAGCAACAAAGCTCGGGTTCGGCGATTTATTAACCGACCTTTTCGGCTTTATAATAAGCATCCCCACGGGATGGCTCACCCTGGGCATTCTGGTTGTCATCTTTGCGGTCACCAGCTTCATCGGGTTCTACCAACTTGACATACCGTTCAAAATCTTAACCAAAAAGAAAGCATAGACTATTTTTCAAATACCTTGGTCGTGTCATAGATCCGTAAGGCACGGCAACAGGGATAGAGAGCCTCCGGAAAGATCAGTATATAAAGGGCCATCATGTTTTTTGAGTTGTTTCTTGGATTGAAATATATAAAAGCAAAACGGAAGCAAGCTTTCATCTCCGTGATTACGGTGATCTCTGTACTTGCTGTCATGCTTGGTGTTATGGCCCTCGTTGTTGTACTTTCCGTAATGAACGGGTTCAAATCGGAATTCATGTCAAAGATCATGGGGGTCAACGCCCACCTCTTTGTGTTGAACAATAGAGGAACGTTCAATAATCATGAAAAAGTGGCAGAGATTGTCGGTAAGGTGAGTGGTGTAGTTGCCTCAACCCCGTTTATTTATAGTCAAGGGTTAGTCAACAATTCAGGGAATGTTTCGGATATAATTATAAGAGGAGTTGATGCTAAGAGCGTCTCGAAGGTCTTAAGCATTGACTCAATGATGGAAAAAGGCTCAATAACCTCCCTTCGGAATAGCCATGATGGCTTGCCTTGCATTATAGTTGGGAGTGAACTCTCCAAAAAGATTAAAACCCATCCAGGCGACATTCTGAAAATCATCACATCATCAGACGGAAGAGTAAATGAGAAAAAGTATAAGGTCACTGCAATTTTTAATTTGGGCATGTATGACTATGATTTACGTATGGTGTTTATCTCTCTTAAAGAGGCTCAGGATCTTCTTGGGCTTGGAGAGAGCGTGTCCGGGCTTGAGATTAAAGTAAAAGATATTTACAAGTCAGATATTGTCGCAAAAGCTATTCAAGAGGAATTAGGCTATCCTTACTGGACTAAGGATTGGAAAGCAATGAACAGGGAAATATTTTCGATGCTCAGGCTGCAAAAAGTCACTTTTTTTATTATCCTGACCATGATCGTACTCGTAGGGGCTTTGAGCATCATCAGCACACTGGTCATGGTGGTTATGGAAAAAACAAAGAATATAGCCATCCTGAGAGCCATGGGGGCTTCCGCAAAAAGCATCATGTCGATATTTATTCTCCAAGGATTGCTGGTAGGAGTTGTAGGCACGCTAGTAGGTTTAGCATCGGGCATATGGATCTGCTACATGCTGGCAAAATACAATTTTATCACCTTGCCCTCGGATGTCTACTCTATCTCGACTCTTCCCGTCCGGATTGAATCCTGGGATGTATTGTTTGTGGTTTTGGTTTCCATGGGCATTTCCTTTCTTGCCACCCTCTATCCAGCCTGGAATGCCTCTAAGCAGAATCCTGTAGAGGCCATAAGATATGAATAAAACTATATGTTCACTAAGAAAATTCCTTACACCAACAAACTGAGCAAACGGTCTGGAACCCCTTGATCCAGACTATCTAAGTAGTCTCGGTGCAAATAAAATAACGTTTTATTCGCATTACGTCGCACCTTTTATCCAAAATTTTCGAGGTCTTTTTAATATGATTATTGCTATTTTGACAAACTTATGTTATATTAGCATTTAATTTAAATAAAGAATTGGTAACGTTCAAAAGTATTTACATTCAGTTTGTACTTAGACAGTATATGTGCCTTTCGATTTCTTTAAGAAGGACATGGAACTCTCTTTTAAGAAATTCGCAGTTTAGCCATGGCAGGACATGGGGCTC
>CAYRFN010000364.1:0-2337 GCA_964423495.1 uncultured Desulfobacteraceae bacterium | reverse complement strand
ATTGCAGTAAAACGTAACAAAGTCTGATTTTTCTATTATTATTGATAGGTTATCTTCTATTAAACTCCTTTATAATTTTATAAATGTCAAGCAATAATTGATACCTAACCATCATCCAGGGTCAAACATTTGGTTTAAAAACGGCTGTTCCGAGCGCTGCAGAACATTTCTCATGGCCTTGAAGTAGTCTCTTTGAACCTTCAGGTTAGATACCTTGCAATATCGCTGGGTGGTCGTAATCCAGTTGTGACCTAAAAGATCCTGGATGGTTTCCACCTCGGCCTCGGCATTTAAGAGCTGTGTGGCCATGGTATGACGAAGGCGATGACAAGAGACTTTTAACCCGGCTTTCTTTGCATAATATTCTATCCGTTTCTGAATGCCCCTTATGGAGATAGGTCGGCCCTTATAAGTTCCCTTTTCTACCAAAAAGACTTTTTTAACCCGATAATGAGATCGGGTTTTCAGATACGCAACCAGGGCTTGATGGGCATCATCGCTGATGTATACCACACGATCCTTTCTTCCCTTTCCTTGCTGTACCATGATCCTGCGACGCTTAAGATCAATGTCGCCAAGGCTCAGATTGGATACTTCCTCGACCCGAAGGCCGCACCTGAGCATCAACTTGAACATGGCAATATCGCGTTTGCCTTTGATCACATCAAACAGCCTTTCAACTTCCTGATCCCGCAGACTTCGTGGCAGCGGCTTGGGAACACGCAGGCGGCGATTACGTTTGACAGGGTTTGTCAGATCAACCCTTTCTTCATATCTCAAATAATCGTAGAACACCCGTATGATGACCAAATACAAGTTGATACTCCCAGGATGCAGCCGTTTACGGTGAAGATAATCGATGTAGGCATCTACTTTTTCCACCGTTGCTTGTTCAAGCGGCATATCCAGCCAGATCACATACTGCTTAATAATGTTGAGGTAGTATTTGACCGTATGTGGCGAGAAGTTGCGACGCTTTAGATGTCGCCTGAAGTTAATAATCACATGGGTCATGTGCATCGGATTCTCCTTTTAAGATTCGTTCCATGGCCATAAAGTATTCCTCTTCACGAGTTTTATCGGTGAGACGTGCATATATTCTGGTGACCTCCAGACTGGTATGCCCCAAAAGAACCCGCAGGCACTCAAGCGGCATCCTGGTGTTTAAGAGATCCGTGGCAAACGTGTGCCTTAAACAATGCAGCGTATAGCCACTGTAAAGCAGTCCGGCTTTTTCTAAGTATTTATTGAACATACTGCGGGCGGCTTCATAAGATAACGGTTTATCTTTCTGACCATAAAAAAGGTTTTCCTTGAACGTATTTCTGACTCGAAGCCAGGACAACAAGGCTTCTTTTGCATCTTCACTGTAATAAACCACACGGCCGACACTGTTTTTTTCTGCCTCATAGATTAAGATTCTATGGTTGTTCAAATCCACATCATGGACTTTTGTATTTAACAACTCACCGATTCTCATGCCGGTTCTCAGCAAAAGCAATATCAGCGCCCGATCACGGACCTTGTCGATGACCGACAATAGCTGCCCCAGGTCCCCGGGATCAATCGCCCGGGGTAGACGCTCCGGAAGTTTTAGCTTTATCCGTCGCTCCAATAACTCATAATTCACCACCTTCCTCTCAATCAAAAAACGGATAAATGCATACACGGCGCACAGCCGTGTTCTAACCGTGTTGGGAGTTAACCCGCGATCCTGCAATGTCTCTATAAAAGCTTCAATATCTTCTCTTGTCATCTGCTCAAGATATTTTTTGCCTGTATTCAGATAAAAAGAAAGGAACTGTGTTAATGAACCAGCTGCCTGGCGCAGGGTATTGGGTTTGCAGTTGCGTCGATACTTCCAACGCATATATTCCGAAAAATGTTCTTTTGATGGAAGATCGCTTCGAGAAATATCGCCCAAAATACGTTCCAGCAAAAGAAGCCGTCGGGAAATCGGTGGAAAAGGGTCTTTCGGCTTTTCAGCTATGAGACAAATTGAAGATTCTCCAAAATAACTCCGGAGATCTAATGGGTGGCATCCGTAAAGATGGTTTGGATTGATATTTCGTAATTGGTCTTTTTGCATATCGGCCTCCTTTTCTATTTTTTAATAGAAAAATCAGGCTGATAATGCAACTTAACCAACTAAAGGTCAATTACCATTTTGTTACGTTTTAATTGCAGAGATATTCAAACCTCAATTTACTTAACCCCTGCCTTATTCAATGCATCGCCAAAAAGCTTAAGTTGGGCTTGATTTTTATACGGCCATGATTTTGCAGCACGCTCAAGAGAAAAATTAGGATTTAACTCTAAGGCTTTAACTGCTTCAGC
>CAYRFN010000363.1:0-2389 GCA_964423495.1 uncultured Desulfobacteraceae bacterium | reverse complement strand
TGACAAGGCATAGCCCAGACCATAGCTTCTGAGAGAGCTTTTACCTGAGGGCTGACGACCCACCGTCCGGAAAAGCGCTATACTGCAGAGCAGAAAACAATGTAGCAAGTTGAGCAAAAAAGCATCATAGCAGCATGGCTCCGCGTCTCCATTTTCCAGATCTTTTTCATAAACTAAATAAACTACCCCCATTATGTCACACGCCATTCGGAGGACGAACAATGGAGGTGAAAATTCCGCCTCCTTCCTGGCACGGTGATGTTCTGCAAGCCAGGGAAGGGCGAATTGAGGAGGGATCCTCTCAATTCTGGGGCATCGCACATTTGTGTGGGTGACCACAACATATAGTAGACCGGGATTAACCTGGGGAGCATCTTCTGCTATCCTGTAACATGTTGAATCCATTGACATAGCCATCGTAGTTCGATCACTACCAAAGGACAAAATACCAGTTCAGCCTTTTAGGGGATAACCACAAGATATGGGGGCTACCCACACAAATGTGCGATGCGGCTCAATTCTTGGACTGGAGGGAAGCTAAACGCAAACTTGATCCGTTTAGTTCTGAGACAAAAACTGACATTGATTTCAAGATTTCCATGCCCATATCTCTCCTCTGAGGTGGAGCTTAGCAGTGAACGGGAAAAGCATATTGCAGAGCACCATCCTGACTTGCTGCCCGAGTATAGGGACTGCATTGCTGAAACTCTGCTCAAACCAGATCAGATACGTCTCAGCGCACGCTTAAAAAATGCGCGCCTTTTCACCCGCTGGTTTGACTTTGTGCGTGGCGGGAAATACATTGTGGTAGTGGTAATATCCGAGAGTAAGTTTTCGAAACGGCACTGGATTGTCACGTCATATATGGCCAGGAAGCTGGCAGGGAGTGAAATAGAATGGAACAAAGACTGACCTTTAAATACGATCGAGAAGCGGACATCTTGTATATCAATAGGAAGCAGCCCTATCCTGAACAGGAGTCCGAGGAAGTGGGTGATGATATCATTGTGAGGATCAATCCTGAGACCGGTAAAGTGGAAAATATCGAAATACTCTTTTTTTCAACCCGCCTGCTGCGGGACGATGTTTTTGAGATACCGGTCACCTTTGAGAGCCTGGCGGGAAATCACCGAAATACTTTAAAAGCACCATGATTTGTGTGCCTTTGCTTTTGCTCGCGCTTCTTTGCTCCATGCCTTGTTAACTCGAAAGATATATAATTGGGGTGAAATTTTGAGGCACTATTTCAAGGAGGATTCAGCTGGGGCCTGCCCCATTAAATTGGTGGAACCACAGTTTACCAGGTGAAATTGACGAAGTCAGAGCGCAGCGGATTTAACTTGGCAGAGCGTATTTAACCGGGGCCTGCCCCGCTTGCCCTGTGAAATTTCGAAGAACCCATTTCACCGGGGTAGCTCCGACTGATGGTACTGGGGCCTGCCCCGTTCAATTCCGAAGGACAGCACAGCGTATTTAACCGGGGTGAGATGCATTTATCAAAAATCGCAACCGTCAGAGCCAAATTTTGTCAGCTGAGTTGCAGGTAACGATCATAGAGTTTTTTGATTTCGTGCTAACCCTCTTGATTCTCAACAAATTCCAGAAACACCAAGACTTCCCCCACCCTCGCACACTTCTTGCATTATAAGCTCTATCTCTCACAGAGGCCACAAAGACACAGAGAACTGCGGAAAACTAATAAACAAAACTCTGTGAGAGACAAAGACAAAAATGTGTATTTCCCGCAGGGCACACAGAGACACAGAGCAGTCATAAAGACAGAAGGTATATTTCAAGGCGGTCCTGAGATTAGACAGAATGAATCTAAATTTCATTTCATCGCAGATTCTAAAGGCAGCAATTACAGTGCACGAGACTTTGGGCCCCGGGCTCCTTGAGTCGGTCTATCAGATTAACGGCGGACCTATCTTCGACTTGCTGAAAAGGAACTTGGACTCCTGATTAATTTCAATGAAAACTTGCTTAAGGATGGTATCACAAGAATAATAAACAAACCTCTGTGACTCTGTGTTCTCTGTGAGAGACGAAAACGTGTATTTCCCGTAGGGCACACAGAGACACAGAGCAATTATAAAGACAAAAAAGCATATTTTTCTCTATTAGCCCTATGCTAAGATTTCACTATTATAGACTTAAACAACTCCGTGACTCTGTGTTCTCTGTGAGAGAAAAAACAAGGAGGTATTTATCATGTCACATAAATCAATCATCATAATCCTCCTCTGCATCTTCTTCCTTCCCCTGACCGCCTTAGCCCAATCCGAAGGCATCCCCCTCCAGATTGACGTCTTTCTTGAATCATTACCCAATCCGCAATCCCTGCCCTGTGAAACGCAAAGCCTGTTTAACCGGGGCGCAATCCAAAATC
>CAYRFN010000362.1:0-2396 GCA_964423495.1 uncultured Desulfobacteraceae bacterium | reverse complement strand
ATAATTTAGATTTTTTTCTATGGGAATGAGGATGTTCTCGGACAGCCTCCTAGGGAAAGCCAAAATTAAAAACTAAAGGGTCTATATTTATTGAAATAATTTTATGGATTTGTTTCATCGTCCCGGGCCTTATTTACTCCATCTGGCGCCATACCACACGATATAAAGCTTGTCCTTCCTGTGACTCATTAGATATGATCCCATTAGACAGCCCGCGTGCTCAACAAATCCTCACAAAAACAACGTAAGTAGATAGGGTAACCGCCACCACTGCGCTTTACATTCCATCTGAAGAAGGGAACAGTCCCGTATGGAACCAGGAACCGGCTTAACAATATTAGGTGGAGCTATCGGTTCCGCCAAGCTCCTCGAGAAACTGCTTGGGCCAACAGCTGATTATTTGGGCGGAGAGATGCGCAATTACACAGAAAAAGGGGTTGCTAACCTCAGTCGTATCTTCCGCTATGCTACCAAGACACTGGGGCGAAGACTTGAGGAGCCTGGCCAAGTACCACCGAAGGTTCTGAAGGGTATACTGGAACATGGCTACTTCTCGGAAGACCAACTATCATCCCAGTACTTCGGAGGTGTGCTCGCCTCATCCCGAACAGGCGTATCACGAGATGATCGCGGCAGCTATTTTATTGCGACTATAGGTCGATTGTCCACATACCAGATCCGAACACACTTTATTTTCTACACGATTCTTAAACAGATATGTGACGGACGGTCGGAAAACTTGGGGGTTGAGAACGAACGTAATAAATTTAAGCTCTTTATGCCTTTCAGGAGCTACTTTGCCGCTATGGATCTCCAGAAAGGCGAGTCACCAGACACGCTAATTCCACATATTATGAACGGCTTGAGCCGAGAAGCGCTCATTGCAGCGCGATGGATTGCTGGGCAAGTGGAGCTTCTTAAGAAGTACGAGGCCAACGAGGTAGGATCGAGTGGTATTGTCTTTCGTCCGTCTGCACCTGGGTTAGAGTTGTACCTCTGGGCTCACGGCCAGAGGGAAGTTTCCTTGAGTCGCTTCCTTTCCCTACCGTTTTCGCCTATGGAACTCGAAGGCTTGATGCTACCCAGTGATGTAGTGTCTTATGCCCCAGACGAAGATACCAAAGATATAAAAAATTGATACACTGGGTTTTATATGTGAGCAGCGTGAGTACACAAGGCCTATGATCATGTCGTTAACTATAGATTTGATTTATTAAAATTTCTAATACCATCTATAAAAATCTATCATGCGGGAACCAGCCACCCCTTTATCTGAATGGGTGGGGGTAATGACCATCGAGAATAGATAGTGGTAAAGAACTAAAACCTAAAAAGCCAAAATGTTTGACTGAGGCGATTTCTCTTGACAGACCGTGCAGAATAATATAAAAGACTAATTCATGTGACATATCAAGAAGATACCTATAACTTAACTAGAATTGGGGCCTTATGTTGGTCAGAAAAAAGTGTAATGATCCTGCCTATGGCACCAGAAAGAAAAAATATCACCGTTTGATTAATAGGGAAATCTTCCAATGTTGTCGATGATTCTCCAGCTACTTGGAACTACTGAAACATTATTCAGCCCTAGCACCGATTGTTTTCCGCGTCACATCACTTCACAAAAAGCAGACTTTAAGGAAAGTTTTAGATCGATGCGCATTTCCATGCGTAACCTTTAAAAGAAGGAGGATGTATGGAAAAAACAGAATTGACAGCCAGTGAGACTCTTTTAGCTACATTAGTATTTGTTTACAGAAAAAAGAAGGATAAATTCTCTGCAGACCGTGAACGGATTCATCGTTTTTTCTGCAACCAAAAAAAGAAGCATAAAGAGGAGCTTCAATCTTTTCTATTTTTGGAGAAGGACATTTTTCCAGAAAGCCCTTTACTTGATCAAGCCATATCTAGCATGGAAGCTGGAGGTCTACTTCAAAGGCTCAATAATCGACCAAGATTTTATGAGATGACCGACAAAATGCAAAGTGCTTACGAGACTTTTGTTGAAAAGAAAATCAATTCTACAATTGTAAAGCGCTTCGCAATGATCGCGGATGAATTCATAGCCGCTTTGGGGGCTGAGTGATGGAATGGGGAACTCCATTGATCGAACTAAAGATGAAATAGAAGAATACTGTGAGGAGTATATTAGGAAATATCCGGTTCGATTTCCGAAAGACAACAAAATAATTCATGACGCTCTTTGGGGAACAATTACTCTTCACCCTTACGAGATTGCTGTATTAGATCTTCCACTTCTCCAACGGCTTCGCCAAATAAAGCAAACAAGTTTAGTTGACTATATTTTCCCTTCATGTAGACATTCAAGATTTGAACATACTCTAGTACTACAACGATAGTTAGGTAATTATTTAGTTGACTTTTTTGATACTACG
>CAYRFN010000361.1:0-2425 GCA_964423495.1 uncultured Desulfobacteraceae bacterium | reverse complement strand
AGCTTTGGATTATTAAAAATATTACTTATTCTGTTTATAGGATTGGTAGTTTTCCAATGGATTGGAAATGCATTACAGGGATATTTAGGTGCTAAGACTGGTCGCCCATCTTCTGTAATTGCCCGAACAAGTTTTGGGGCTATTCAAGCGAGATTTGTGGTTGGATTAGCTTTGATAGTTCTCAATGTAGGTTGGTTCGGAGTCAACACCGCTGTAGCTGGTAACGCAATATCAGCAATAGTCGGCATAAATTATAATGAGCAGTGGCTTGCATGGGCTTTTTTAACGCTCGTTGCTGGATTTTTATTCGCTTTACCGTCAGTCATTGGATACAATTCCATGAAATGGACGGATTATTTAGCAGTGCCCTCCGGCCTGATTTTGATAATTTCAGGGGTATTTTTTGCCCTTAGAGATACTGGCTGGCAGAAATTAGCATCATGGAATCCAGAACCCTCCATTACATTCTTTGGTGCAGTGAGCTTTATTCTCGGAGCCAATGTTGCTCAATGGCTTATTGCATCAGATTATACCCGTTATTCAAAACCTAAATTAAAAGATCAGGCGTTGATCCCGCTTGGAATAATCGTTATTGGCTTAGTATTTTTCTTTACAGGTGCTGTCATGTCAGTGGGAATTGGTGATGCTGATATTGTAAATGTGATGAAAGAACTTGGCTATCCATTTTGGGGCTTTCTAATCTTATACATTGCTCTCTGGACCAGCCAGATAATAGCGAGTTATTCGATTGGCCTGGCCGCAGCAAATATGTTCAATGTTGACTCCGGGAGAGGAAGAGCTTTCTTGACCTTTTTAGGAGCATTAATCGGAATATCTCTTGCATTGTTGGGAATATTGCGTTTCTTCATGGATTTTCTCATCTTGCTCGGTGTAATCTATCCAGCCATCGCAGGTGTGATGTTTGCTGATTTCTTCTTTATTAGAAAACGAGAATGGGCGGACAAGAGAGGATGGAACTGGGTGGCAACGGTCGCCTTTATGGTTGGAGCGTTAATCGGTTATTTAACACAGTATAATTGGAAAATTGGCATTCCGGCCATTCAATCTCTTTTAATTTCTGCAGCTATTTATTGGTTAGGGATGAAATTGAAAGCTCGACTAGCTCCTGATCATTTTACCAAAGTCCTTACAGAACCTGTTCTATCGAGGATGAACACGGAATAGAAAGTTCAGTAAAAAAGCAAGAAAAGAATAGGGCATTGTGATTGATGAGCGCGAGATGAAGATAAGCAATGAGGGAACCAAGGAGCTGAGGGGAAAAAAAGAGAAGTCGGTTGAGGAGGAGCAAGATGCAAAATAAGATTCTGTTTAGATTTGAGAGAAAGGGCGATTTAACCGCCGAGTTAATGCCGGATATCGCGCCCAAAACCGTAAAGTCAGTCCTTAAAATGTTGCCTTTGCAGGTTACTGCCTATCACTCAAGGTGGTCCGGACGGGAGGTCTATTTTCCTTTGAAGAGTAAGGTCAAGATTCCTAGGGAAAAACAGACGGCTCAGATGAATACTGGTGACGTGATTTATTGGAAAGAGTGGGAACTAGAGGGTCCAGAGTCCGCTGAAGCCATTTCCATTTATTATGGACCAGAGGTCAGCAGAGATTACCGGGGATATCTGCCAGTCAATGTCTTCGCCCGCATCCATCCATCTCAATGGAAGACGATAGAAAGAATTGGTCTGCGGATATGGCAACATGGGATAGAGAAGGTTACAGTCACTCTATTAAAAGAATAGGAACCGGCGGGGGATGTGGACGATAATTCAAATCAAATATGAATGAGGAAATACAGCAGATGCGGAGGATGATAGATTAGGTGCCATGAATGGAGGAAAAGAGAAAATAAGGATAGTGCTGTTAAATTTTGAAAAGTCAAACCTGAGTTTTTAAAGGAAGCTGACGGTGAAAACGGTAAGATGTTCGAGCTTGATTATGGCGATGATTGTCATTGGATTCTGGAGTCAGGCATGTGTGAAGAAGGTCGCCGAAAATACAGTGGTTATCAGCGCTTTACCAGTAATATTGCCCGATCCGGCTCTGGCTATGGACTGGTACGATACTCAAGTAGTCTATAACCTTTATAGCCCTTTAGTCTACCCTACACCAGAAGGCAAGGTGAGACCTCACCTTGCTCTGTTGTGGGAAACAGTGGATGGAAGTCCAAGCCGTTGGCGATTTACGTTAAGACCTGGGATTAAATTTCACGATGGCAGCGAGCTTACAGCCGAAGATGTCGTTTTTTCGATGGAGCGTCTTCTTGCCATGGGAAGGGGATATTCCAGTATGCTAGGGAAGCTAACCGCAACCGTTGTTTCTAGGTATGTGGTCGATTTTATCTTGGATAAGCCTAACGCAATTTTTCCTTATACATTAACGCTGTTCTGGCCTGTTAATAAGGATCTTGTGATCA
>CAYRFN010000360.1:0-2442 GCA_964423495.1 uncultured Desulfobacteraceae bacterium | reverse complement strand
TGTGTATTAAGTTATCTCGATATCTAACTACAGTCTGTATCCAATTATTTTGTAGTGAAAATGTGGTCAAGTCTACTCTTGGCTCTTGCTAAAATCTATCAAAGGTCAAGCGAAGAATTGACCCCTTTAACGGAGCAATTATCCTGCAAGAGATATTTCAAGGTATGAAGGTTGTCCTCCCCCATGAGTGATTGTATTCCTCGCCGGATAAGGAGGCGCATCGTAAGGAAAGAAGACCATCTCGTCAAAAACGGTTGCCTTCATGAGATCTGGGCGGCTCCCAATCTCCAGGCGAAGAGAATGGCCTGCACGGAACAAGTTTGCCGTAGGTGTCAGGCTGAAATGTAAGATTTCAGGGCAACCAGGTTGCAAAGGTTCTGAACATTGATGCGCATGAATAATTTCGTCCTGACGTGAGAGGTTGGCATCCACTTTTCGGTGAGACGCTTGCAGCCAGCCAAAGGAAAGAAGGCGAACTTTTCCCTGGGGTGACACATCGCTAATGCGCGCAATGATATGGGTATCAATCGCGGTTGAAGCAAGTGTAAGGCGGAGATGAACTGGCCCGACAAGCTCTGTATCCTTCTCATATGGTTGTGTCTGATAGGTAAGCCGTTGTGCTTCATATTTTTCCAACTCTTGAGGGTAGTTCATGCCACGAGGGATAGCGACAAACGAAAGATCTGTCTCATGTTGGGGCGATTGAGATACAAGAAGTTGTTTTTCAAGGTTGTTCCCGGAAACATAATGGAGATAGAGGCGCTGTGTCACTGTGCCTGGAACAGGCCAATCGCTGGAAGACAGCCAGCGATTGGCTCCTTGTAGCCAGTAACGTACCGGCGGTTGCTCTTCCACGCCTGTGTCTAACCCCTTGAGATAATAGTCATACCAGGCCAGCAATTCTTTTTGATAGCTGGCCCATGGCCAGCGAGGATCTGGCGGGCCAATGAAAAGTTTTTTTGGTGCGCGAATGTGATGCCACGCCTGGAAGGCTCCCCGCATATGGAGGCCGATATTTCCCCAATTTGTGCCAAGACATACGGGAACTTGAATTCGATCAAGTACGGGCCAGGCTGACTTCTCACGATAATAAGCATCATCATAGGGCTGATCAAAGGCAAGTCTGGCAAAATCGCGCATCCAGGATTCCTCAGGATGCATATTTTTTTGCTTCGGCATCTTTTCTTCATTTTTAAAGAAATAAGCAGTAATACGGCGCTGGATCCATCCATGGCCTAAAATGTAACCTAACAGGTGGCGCAACCGAGGAGGAACAGAAATATGCTGCGTGCTGCCGACAAAGGTATAATAGGGCGCGAAGAACCCGGAATGGAAAGCGCCGCCGTGAAACGTAAAATGCCGATACAGATCGGTAAAGCCCAAATAGGGAAATATGGCTTTTAAATGAGGTGGCTGTTGTGCTGCCGCCAGATATTGAATCGCTGCGAAGTAGGACATACCAATCATACCAACGTTGCCATCACACCACGGCTGTGTTGCCGCCCATTCAATCGTATCGGCCACATCTTTCGGCTCCGATTCATGAAAAGGCAGGAGACGCTTTCCTCCTGATTTCCCGGTGCCACGTGCATTGGCGGTAAGGTGACAGTAGCCTCTTGTGACGACGTATTTGACCTGCCCCACCTCATTGATTGGTAATGGTAAACCTGTATTCTGTAATTCTTTGGTGTATCCGCCCCATGCCAGCAGTAACGGAAAGGCATCTGCCCCTTTAGGTCGATAAAGATCGCCACGTAGAATTGTTCCGTCCGACAGGGGAATTTGAATATCCGGAACCATAGCCACCTTATACTTCGGTTCAGAGGCAACTTTTGGTGTCCAGTCTCCCGCCAGTTGAACGCCGGTCAGCTTGGAGCGTGGATGTACGCGCTTGAATTGCTTTTCGTTTTTGGGATGTTCAGAAACTATCATTTTCTTATCCTGGATGTGATAAGATATCGTTTTTTTGCGATAAGATATGTGAAAAGATCTTGCTTTATGTTGTGATTAGATTTTGCTTTTTATGTTGATAACTATAGAGAAATTCTCCTTGTGTGTCAATGAAAAAGTTTGATTTGTTTGATAATGTAAAAGGGGACGTAAAAGTTAAAAGGGACGTTGGTTCCAAAACGCCTTGACAATGTGACACGTCCCACTTTATGTCTCAAGATGATATCTACAATGCTTCCCTGGCCTGGACGACCTGCACCCTCTTCAGCTGTTGGCTATCACTCATATCTTACATCTCCGTGTCATTTATTATCAATATCTTACTCTGATAAGAGCATGCAGTTGCTGCGCTGTGCAACTGGGTTTTTCAATCAATTTTTAATTGTTTTTTACATCACAATATCCTAAGCTAACCCTTAAAAGTGTCGGCTAATATTATGTTGAACAGAACCGCTTTGCGGAAGTGTTTCCCACGCCCGCCGTTTATTTCTC
>CAYRFN010000359.1:0-2443 GCA_964423495.1 uncultured Desulfobacteraceae bacterium | reverse complement strand
TTTGAGTTAAGTTGCTTCTCAGGCGGGCGGCAATTTACGGAGGTTGATGCCATAGGCACCATAAAGGCAAAGTACTGACTTAACCCTCCGCCCGCCGTAGCGCAGTGATGTCCCTTTGGCCTTGCAGTTGACGTCTCGTTTTTGAAAAGAGAACCCAATGTTCTGCCATGACTAAATTGCGAATTTCTTAAAAGAGAGTCCCATGCCCTTCTTAAAGAAATCGAAATGCACATAAACTTTTTAAGTACAAACTGAATGTAAACACTTTTGAACATTACCAATATATTTCACAATGGATATGTAATATTTGACAGAAAAAAGCCGGGCATTTTATTGCACCGGCTAAGTCATTCGAATCAGGAAGCAGGAACTATACTCATAATCCCTTGAGTTTTTCCTCATTTTCCTGTTTTTTCTTACAGTTGATGCATAAGGTAGTTACTGGGCGGGCTTTTAGTCTTTTCTCTGCAATATCTTCACCGCATGCCTCACAGATGCCGTATGTTCCATTATCAAGCCTGTCCATGGCATCCATGATTTTTCCAATCAATCTCCTTTCCCTATCTCGGATCCTAAGCTCAAAATTTCTGTCCGACTCTAAGGATGCCCGGTCCGTGGGATCAGGAAAATTTTGTCTCATGTCTGTCATGCCACTAACAGTCTTATTGGCCTCTGTTAAAAGCTCATTTAACCTTTGTGTCAAATTATTTTTGAAATATTCTTTCTTCTTTTTTGTCAACATGGCTATTAGGTTAAATATCGAAAGAGATAATTAATAAAGTATAACAATATCTCATAATTATGTAAAGGAATTAAAACTTTAAAAATATAGATAAATAAATTTTATGATTCTACTTTATCATAGTCTTCCAAAGGTTTTTTGACTTTTTCTTTTTATCTAAAATTTCCAATCCCTCTGCCTTTGCAAAGGTGTGAAGTAGCTCCCTCTGTTGCTGGTTCAATTTTTTTGGAATTTTGACAATAACCTTTACGTAAAGATCTCCTCTCTTATGATGTGTTCTGAGGCTTGGCATCCCTTGCCCGGGCACCTTAAGGACATCATCCGGTTGAGTCCCCTCAGATATTTGCAGTTCGTGGTTTTCCTCATTGCCTAAGATCGGGATCGATATTGTGTCACCTAATGACGCCTGCACAAATGAGATGGGTACCTGGCAGAATAGATCTTCACCATCCCGTGTGAAAAAATCATGCACTTTTACATGGATAACAACAAAAAGATCGCCAGGAGGGCCTCCATTTTCTCCTGGCTCACCTTCTCCTCTTAATTTTAATTGTGAACCAGTGTCAACTCCCGGTGGTATCTTGACATTAACCGTCTTTTTGATTCCGAGCTTTCCCTCGCCCCTACAATCCCTGCATGGATCGAGAATTATCTGTCCTTCACCATGGCACGCAGGACATGTTGTGCTGACTTGAAAAAACCCTTGGGATCTTATAACCTGGCCCCTGCCTTGGCAAGTAGTGCAAATCTGGGGCTCACTCCCCGGGCTAATTCCTGTGCCATTACACGTTTGGCAATTCTCGAGCTTATGAAAAGAGATCTCTTTTTCTATGCCATAAAAGGATTCTTCTAAGGTCAATTCCAGATCATACCGCAGGCTTCTTCCTTGTCTAGCTCGTGATTTTCTTCCTCTGCTGCTGCCAAAGCCAAAGAAATCTTCAAAAATATCTCCGAAACTGGAAAAAATATCTTCAAAGCCTCTAAAGCCTCTAAAGCCTCTTCCTTCAAGACCTTCGTGACCAAACTGATCGTATATTTGCCTTTTTTCATCGTCTCTAAGAACTTCATATGCCTCAGCGGCCTCCTTAAATTTTTCCTCGGCCGTCTTATCACCTTTGTTCCTGTCAGGATGATATTTTAGAGCCAGTTTTCGATAGGCCCTTTTTATTTCTTCATCTCCTGCGTTGTTGGAAACGCCCAGGACCTCATAGTAATCTCTCTTACGCATTATGATTTTCCTTCAAGCATTTCCTCCTGATCTCCATTTTCTTGGATCGGAGATCCTTCATCTTTTTGCTCGGAAAGATTTTTTTCAATTGAGCCACCTTCTTCTCTCACCTGAAAGACCTTTCCAGCAGCAATTTCCCTGAGTGCAACCACAATATCGGTGTTCTTGCTAATCACTAAAGGCTCTGCCCCTTTTCGCAATTGACGTACCCGTTGGGCTCCCAAATGTATTAAACCAAACCTGTTGTCTACTTTTTCTAAACAGTCTTCCACTGTGACGCGTGCCATAATGTTCTCCTGTAATCTCGATTCCCTTATCTGGGTTTTAATAATGAGAAAATTGAAAAATTGTAATAACTTAGCGCTTTGTAAAAAATCATTAGCCAATTATAGGGGCATGGGGATATCTTTTAAGAAATTCGCAGTTTAGCCATGGCAGAACATGGGGCTCTCTTTTCAAAAACGAGACGTCAA
>CAYRFN010000358.1:0-2497 GCA_964423495.1 uncultured Desulfobacteraceae bacterium | reverse complement strand
ATGGGATACTGCACCCTCTATGGTGATATGAGTGGCGGGTTGGCAGTGATATCAGATATACCAAAAACCCTCTGTTATCGTCTTGCAAAATATATTAACAACAAAGAAGAAATCATCCCGGCTCGTGTCCTGTCTAGGCCACCTACCGCTGAACTCAGAGCTAATCAAACAGATCAGGATAGCCTCCCGCCATATGAGGTCTTAGACGAAATATTAGAAGCGGCCGTGGAAAAAAACCTCGGTTTTGAAGATATTGTAGAAATGGGACACGAGCCTGATATCGTAAAGGATATTCTCAGGCGTCTGGCAATTAACGAATATAAACGCCGCCAGGCACCTCTTGGCCTTAAGATAACCACCAAGGCCTTTGGATATGGACGACGGTATCCCATTACGAGATCAAAACGGGCTTATTGAACATTTTGTCTATACTCCTGTCTGCAAACCCCGGGATCTCAAGTCTTGCATACCTAACGCTTTCAGATGAAACCTTTTTTCAATGTGTTTAAAAATTCCAATTTACCATATCTGAGAATACCCTCAACATATCCCAAAATTATTTTTTTGTTAATTTAAATTATACAAAATTGTAGACTATTTAAAGTTGAATTATCCTGTCTTAACGATAACTATTTGACTTTTTTAAATAAAAAGATGCCATTCAAAGAATGGCACACCTGTTGCTAAACTTCTTACGTAAAAACAAAAGGAGGGAACAGTCAATGAATACAGGAGACACAGCCTTTGTATTATTCTCAGCCGCCTTAGTCATGCTCATGACGCCAGGGCTGGCCCTTTTCTATGGAGGTATGGTCCGTGACAAAAATGTCCTTGGAACCATTATGCAGAGCTTTATCATCCTTGGAATTATCACTTTCGAATGGGTCCTCTGGGGGTATTCAATGTCATTTGGACCGGACCACTGGGGTATAATCGGAGGTCTTGACTGGTTCGGATTGAACGGTGTGGGAATGAAACCAAGTCCCGATTACGGTAACACCGTCCCCCACCTGGCCTTTATGATCTTCCAGTGCATGTTTGCCATTATCACACCGGCATTGATCACCGGTGCCTTTGCAGAGCGCCTGAAATTTAGTGCCTTTTTGATCTTCACGCTTTTATGGGCCACCTTTGTTTATAACCCCCTTTGTCACTGGGTTTGGGGTGTTGGAGGATGGATGGGCAACCTTGGTGCCCTGGATTTTGCCGGTGGAACAGTTGTTCACATCAGTTCTGGTATGTCGGCCCTGGCTGCCGCCTTAATCATAGGGCGAAGGCTGGGTTATGGAACGACCGCCTACATACCGCATAACCTGCCCATGACCGTGACCGGCGCTGCCCTACTCTGGTTTGGATGGTTTGGGTTCAATGCCGGCAGCGCTCTCGCCTGTAATGGCCTTGCAGCCAGTGCCTTTGTGGTCACACACATCGCCTCTGCTCTCGCGGCGCTCACATGGGTTTTTATGGAATGGATACATCGCGGAAAACCAACCACTTTGGGCGCGGCCAGTGGGGCCGTTGCCGGCTTGGTGGCAATCACCCCTGGGTCGGGATTTGTGGACCCGGTATCCGCAATCATTATCGGTGGTATGGGCGGTACCATCTGTTACGGAGGTGTATTGCTGAAATCCAGGCTGGGATATGATGACTCCCTCGACGTATTTGCTGTCCATGGATTGGGTGGTACTTGGGGTGCCTTAGCCACGGGACTATTTGCCAGCAAAGCCATCAATCCTGGCGGGGCTAACGGCCTTTTCTTCGGCAATCCCGGTCAGCTATGGATACAGTTTGTTTCAGTAATTTCAACCATGGTCTTTGCCTTTGTCATGACGATAATTATTCTCAAGATTGTCGATCTGATCATAGGTTTGAGAATAACCGAAGAGGAGGAGGTAAAAGGCATGGATGTCAGCCTGCACAATGAGACTGGGTATAGTTTTTAATAAAAGATCTGTGTAATCTATGGATTAAAAAGGAGTAAAGCCCATGAAAAAAGTAGAAGCGATCATCAAGCCATTTAAATTGGACGACGTAAAAGATGGTCTCTCCGGTCTCGGAATCAAGGGACTCACTGTAAGCGAGGTCAAGGGATTCGGTCGCCAGCGGGGACATGTAGAAGTATATCGTGGAGTCGAATACCAGGTGGATTTCGTCTCAAAAATCAAGATCGAGGTTGTGTTAGAGCCCGACCTGGTGCCTGAAGCAGTGAAGATCATCCAGGAAAAGGCCCGAACAGGCGAGATTGGGGACGGTAAGATCTTTATTATCCCTGTGGAAGAAGTGATCCGTATTCGAACAGGAGAGACTGGGAAAGACGCAGTATAGTAAGTTGTTAATAATGCTTAAAAGTATTTACATTCAGTTTGTACTTAAAAAATTTATGTGCCTTTCGATTTCTTTAAGAAGGACATGGAACTCTCTTTTAAGAAATCCGCAGTCTAACCATGGCAGGACATGGGGCTCTCTTTTCAAAAACGAGACGTCAACTGCAAGGCCG
>CAYRFN010000357.1:0-2522 GCA_964423495.1 uncultured Desulfobacteraceae bacterium | reverse complement strand
TCTCATCGTAAAAAGAGACTGCGGCTTATAACTTAAGTAACGTTGTAGTACTAGTACTTATGTTTATGTCCGGTCTGGTTACGTTTTTTGGATTAGTACTAATCTTCAAAAATTTGACTAAAAGCAAAAGTCAATGATACTTATACGCTAATCGTTCAATCAAAAATAGCAGAGGGCCACTGGTGTGAGGCCGTAGGTGAATGCCTTCGGGTTTACATAATTCAGAAAAGGCCTTAAAGCCACGTTTCATATATTAATGCCATGGGTATAAGCCCGTGGGTATCTACTATATTGACTTGAGCATCGGCAGATCTGTCAGACTTTTCAGGAACTGAGTGATCAAGTGAGCCGGAGGTTAAAATGCCAACGACTATTTTTCTTGTCCGTCATGGAGAAACAGTATGGAACCGCGATAAGATATTTCGAGGCACATCTGATATACCGCTTAATCATAATGGTCGTGAACAAGCTAAATTAGCAGCGAAGGCGCTGAAATCATGCGAGATTGATTTTGCTTATACCAGCCCTCTCTCGCGAGCTGTAGAGACTGCCAGAATCGTTCTTGAGCCGCACAATATTGAAGCATCTGTTCATGAAGGACTGCTTGACTTAGATTACGGTGACTGGACTGGCCGAAAGGATACAGACGTTGCCAAAAAGTGGCCCGAGGAATATACCGCCTGGAACTCTCGGCCGGATTCCCTTCGCATCCCCGGTGGAGATACTCTTAAAGAGATCTACGATAGGGCCTTTGGGTGTATAGAGGAGATAACTCAAAAACACGATAATCAGACGGTTGCCCTTTTTGCACACCGCGTGGTCAACAAACTCCTCTTGATCGGCACACTGGGCCTTGGGCTTGATCGGTTTCTTTTCATTATGCAGGGAAACTGCTGTATCAACAGATTTGAGCGGACGGAAGGTGGATACATCATAGATTATATTAATGACACTTCTCATATCAGAAATGCCAGAACAGAGTTGCTAAAGGAGGACTTTTAATGATGACAAGAGATATTAAAGATTTGATAACAAAGAACAGGAGTTATCGGCGATTTCATCAGGATTTTGAAATAAGACATGAAACAAGGAAACAGTAGTAATCGAGGCAGTCGGGTCTGATGGAGACATCAAGTACTGGCGTGACAGTGAAGGTATACACCATGTTCCAAAGCGTTCGTTAGACGAGATCATAGTTAATAAGAGTAAATTGTGAGAAGTTTTTTCCTGAAATTTTTTATCCTTGCAGGTATGTTACTCGGTTTTCCTCTGCTGGGCATTACTCTTAAAGGTCTGCCTCTGGGTCGATATCTGGAATTCCCTCCTGAAACGCGATATATCAGCCATGCACCTTTTTCTTGGGTAGCATTTGTGGGATATGGCCTTTTTATTCTTTGCTTAATCATTCCACTGTTTATAATAGTAGTAAGAGCAGGCAGAAAAGTGAGGGTCAAACAGCCTACCTTATACCCTTTCCCGTGGTGGGGCTGGCTTGGGATTGTAACAGGCTTGATTGCTTGGACTCTTGCATGGACTCGCTTTTCTTGGTTTTCAAAATTTCAGCCACACACATTTACCCCTCTATGGATATCCTTTATTCTTGTTATAAATGGCCTGACCTATCGATGCAAAGGTCGCTGTATGATAGTTGATCGCCCTGGATTTTTTCTCCTGCTTTTCCCAACAAGTGCAGCCTTCTGGTGGTTCTTTGAATATCTGAACAGATTTGTACAAAACTGGTTCTATGTGGGCGTTCATTTCAGTTCCTGGGAGTATTTCTGTTACGCAACAATCTCCTTTTCAACAGTAATTCCAGCGGTACTTGGAGCTCGTGAGTGGATATTAAGTTTTTTCTGGGTTGAGCAGGGATTTGCGAATTTTCGCCCGATGGGATTTTCTCAATCCAAGGTTATGGCGTGGGCAGTTTTGCTTGTGTCTAGCGCAGGGTTGGCAGGGATTGGGGTTTGGCCGAATTACCTATACTCATTACTGTGGATTTCCCCTTTCCTAATTATTGTCTCCCTCCAGACCCTGATGGAAGAACGCCATATCCTGTGGGATATAGGACAAGGGGACTGGCGTTTGCCTATTTCATCCGCTATGGCAGCCCTCTTTTGCGGATGGTTCTGGGAGATGTGGAACTTTTATAGCCTGGCCAAATGGGAATATACCGTGTCTTTTCTGAATCGATACCACGTCTTCGAGATGCCGATTTTGGGATATGCCGGCTATCTGCCCTTTGGGCTGGAATGTGCAGTAATTGGAGGGATGCTGGAGAGACAGACAACATTACATAGTTGATTAATTGAGAGGTTAAGTTGATCTTTATATTATGAGGGCCAAATAATCAATTGGTAATGTTCAAAAGGCTTCGCATTTAGAAGGGCATAGAACTCTCTTTTAAGAAAGTCGTCCCACCTATAGCGTATCGCGGGATTGAACGCCCCCTATGCCTTAACCATAGATCAGGAACAGAAAGGCAGGGCATGGGGCTCTCTTTTCAGAAAACGAAAAATTGGTTG
>CAYRFN010000356.1:0-2539 GCA_964423495.1 uncultured Desulfobacteraceae bacterium | reverse complement strand
CTTCGGCCTTGCAGTTGACGTCTCGTTTTTGAAAAGAGAGCCCCATGTCCTGCCAGGGCTAAATTGCGAATTTCTTAAAAGAGAGTTCCATATCCTTCTTATCAGACATAGGTTTTAGATCCGAAATTATGTAACTCACATTTAAGGAATCGAATAATAAATTGGCCTGGTACAAACTGGATGTAAATACTTTTGAATATTAATAAAATCTTAGTACAAAAGATAATGTATATGGATGGATTATTTGAGCCCAACAAGAAGATTGCAGCCGCAGATGCTTCCTAAGTTAATAGATGTTTTGGACCTATTAGAAAGGGTTGCTCCCACACGATTGGCTGAGTCCTGGGACAACCCGGGTCTCCAGATCGGATCATATTCTCAAGAGATCAGGAAGATCTTTCTTGCTCTTGATCCAACCCTGACTGCTTTAAAGGCTGCGTCGAAGCGAAATGCTCAGGTGTTACTTACCCATCACCCTCTAATTTCTAAGGCTCTCTCACACCTGGATATCAGTATCTACCCTGGAAATGTGATCATTGAAGCTGTAAAGAGAGAGATCTCTGTGATTGCCGTCCATACAAATTTGGATATTGCCCATGGTGGCATAAATGATATCCTGGCAGACCTCTTAGATCTCCAACACGTGGAGGTTTTAGGCAAATCGGATGGGATGGATGGCATGGGGTTAGGAAGAATTGGTGATTTGCCCAAAGACACTAAACTATCTGTTCTATCCAGGAATATAAAGAAAATACTTGGTGCTAAAAAATTAAGAATAGTTGGTCAGAGGGATGTGTTGATTCACCGACTCGCTATAGTCGGAGGATCAGGTGGGAGTCTAATATCTCTTGCCTCAAGAAGAGGTGCTGATCTCCTTTTGACAGGAGATATGAGCCATCATAATGCGTTAGAGGCCGAGTCCTTGGGAATTGCTTTGATCGATGGAGGGCATTTTTATACAGAAAAAACGGCTTTCAGGGTTTTTGCTGAACGACTTAAGGACATGATCTCAGCCCAAGGCTGGGAGGTAACGGTCGAGGTGAATGAGAATGAATTAGATCCCATGCAGGTCGTTTAGGAACGGTAAGGTGAAGAAATTGGAAACTATTATGAGAGTTTTGATACAACTACAAGATTGTGACAAACAGATAAGATATTACCAGAGAAAGAAGGAGTCAGGGCCTAAAGAAATCCAGAGACTTGAGGACGGATTGAAACTTGCCGAAAAGGAGTTAGAGGAAGGGTTAAATCAGCTTGAGTTATTAAAAAGGGAAAGGGGGGAGGCTGAGCAGGGCATTGAAGATCTCGAAAACCGAATAAATAAAAGTAATATAAAGTTAGCTAATATAAAATCAAATAAGGAATATAGGGCGGCATTAAAAGAAATTGATGATTTTAATACAGAAAAGGCCAATTTGGAAGACAAGGTTCTTGAGATTATGGAGGAGATTGAGGAATTAGAAGAAAGAAGTGCTGTTGGCAAAGCAAAAAGAAATGATCTTGAAGAAAAATTTGAAAAAGATCGTGATGAGATCCTGAAAACATTAAAGATCGTGGATGAGGACATTATAAAACTTATTAAAAAGAGGGGGCATTTCTGCCAAATCATTGACGAGGATTTACTAAGAAGATATAATTCCCTTATGGAACATAGAGGGGGTGTTGCTATCAGCCCGGTTAATCATGGCGTATGCCAGGGATGCCATATGGGTATTCCGCCACAAAATTTCAATGAGCTTGTTCGAGGCAAGGAGCTGATGAGTTGTCCCCATTGCATGCGCATTATTTATTGGGGCGAAGATAAACGTTTTCAGGACGTCGGCAATTAAGTTTAGTAGGGTATGTTAGAGCAGGACGAATGATCGCTGCCTTGCCCTTTTGGCAAGGGGGAGGAAAGTCCGGGCTCCGCAGGACAGGGTGCTGGGTAACGCCCAGTCCCGGTGACGGGAAGGAAAGTGCCACAGAAAAGAAACCGCCTGGTGCTCAGTAAAATGAGTACTCGGTAAGGGTGAAATGGTGAGGTAAGAGCTCACCAGTCCTGCCGGTGACGGCGGGAGCTAGGCAAACCCCACCTGGAGCAAGACCAAATAGGGGAACGTTTGAGGATGGTCCGTCCGAGTTCCTGGGTAGGTCGCTTGACCTTGATGGTAACATCTTGGCTAGATGAATGGTCATTGTCCCGAAAGTGGGTAACTGCTTCGGGAAACAGAACCCGGCTTATGGACTGCTCTGACATACCCAATTTAACTGATAGCTTAAAGCTCAAAGATTATAACCTACATGAATTTTTCTCGTTACTTGTTTTTGGATAATTAAAATTATTGGTAATGTTTAAAACTTTTTTCACATGGAAGGGCATGGGGGTCTCTTTCAAGAAAGCCGCAACAAGAATTCTTACATGCTTGTAGAACGCCCCCTATGCCCTAACTATAGATTAATAACAGAAAGGCAGGACATAGGGCTCTCTTTTCAAAAACGAGAAACTGGTTGCTGGCCTCTGGCTCGTAGAGCCTACGCCTCGGAGAGTTATTTGAGTTAA
>CAYRFN010000355.1:0-2556 GCA_964423495.1 uncultured Desulfobacteraceae bacterium | reverse complement strand
GGTCAAGGACATCAAAGCCGTTCACATCCAGCATGAAAACCACGATGTCCTTGCCAATGTCATGTATGTCTCCCTCTACGGTGGCGATAATAATCTTGCCCAATCGCTCCGTCTCTAACTCACCACTCATTTTGGGCTTAACAATGTCTGAGATCTGTTTGAGCATTTCACCGGCCATAATGAGTTCCGGTAGAAAATACTCGCCTTTTTCAAATCGCTTGCCCACTGTATCCATTGCTTCTTTGCATGCGCCTAAGATGCTGAGGGGGTCATTCCCTCCTTCAATTAAATCTTCAGCAATTGATACAGCTTCCTTCTCCTTCATGTTCACCATAGCTTCAACTAATTTTTCGGTCATAATTTACCTCCGTACTATAACAAAACAGGCCGTTATTATAAATTTTAGTTCATCCGGAATTTGCGTACTTCTGTAAATTGCATATGATATCATAAGGTTAAGTAGACAAAAAGCGGTACAAGAGAATTTGAGAATCGGTATCCTTTATAACTGCTCCATTTGTACTTCCCGGGATGTTTTACCATGCCTGCTCTGACCGGATTCAAAACCACATATCTGCAAAGCTCCAATAGATAACTGTCTTGCTCAACAAGGATTGCCTTAAACCTGCCTTGGAAAATATGACCCACACGATGATGCCTACGGTTAAACCATTGGGTATAGACCCCATTCAGGTGACGCATTCCTAACGATAAATTTTTGTCAACTGTCTCTACCAGGAGGTTATAGTGGCAAGATATCACAGGTTAGAGGAAATCTAAAAGTTGAGATATTGAATTATTGAAGATTGTCCCGCTTTCTACTAGGCGGCGGGCTTTGATCCTCTGCAGAGCGGCATCCTGCTAGGAGCCGGGCTTGCAGATTGACTCGATATTTTCCTACCCTTTGGACTGGATGCAATCTTATGACGTAATACCTATCCGTTTGGCATTCAAATAGTAGAGCTTTTCCTTATCCTCCTGAGATATGGATAGACTTTCGAGGAATTGGATACTCTCATCCATGTCCTCATAGGGGTAATCGGTGCCGAGAAATATTCTGTCCATGCCCATTGCTTGATAGGAGCATACAAAGGCCGGTTCATAGAAATTCCCACTGGTGGTTACAAATACGTTGTTTTTAAGATATTCACTGGGCTTTTTTTCAAGTGGCGGTCTACCGGCAGGATCGGAAGGTCTTACATAAGGCCAGTCTATTCTCGTCATAAGAAAGGGTAATGCCTCTCCATAATGTCCAAGCATAATCTTTAATTTGGGATACTTGTCAAACACACCACTAAGTATCAACCGCATCATGCACATGGCCGTTTCAAATCCAAATCCAAAAGGGGCACCACCCAGCGCAAACCCATATTTCCACAATTGAGTAATAGCTGGAACCGTAGGATGAAGATAGATCAGCGCATCAAGTTCCTCAGCCTTTTCAAGTATCGGAAGATACTTCTTGTCATCAAGGTAAGTGCCGGCATAATTTGAATGGGTATTCCATCCCTTGAATCCGAGATCTTTCACCGCGCGTTCAAGCTCATCGACAGCCTCTTCAGGGCTTTGGGGCGCAAGTGCAGCAAACCCCATGAACCTATCCGGGTGTCTCTGGATGGCTTCTGCCAAGTGATCATTTGTCTTTCTTGCAAGAGGTGTTGCTATTGCTGCGTCAAATTGCTCAAGGCCCGGAGCTGTCAAGCTAAGTACTTGCACATCAACACCGTCCGCATCCATATTTTTCAATCTTCCTTCCCCCAAATCAAGAAGTCGATCGCCGATTATGCCCCCGACTTGCAGTCTGACATTATCGGAATAACACAGGTATTGGCGTTCTGTTTGCTTATCCGCTTCGTAGCGCGGAAATCCTTTGTTTTCATGCAACAAATCAATATATTCATGGGTCAAAAAGTGAGCTTCAAAATCAATCCTTTTCATTTCACCCCCCTCGTTTCAGTTTTTTGTGAGATGTCGTTTGCTATTCCGAGAATAATCTTTCAGCCATCTTTTGTTGATAAGAACTTCTTTTTCATGGAAAGAGTATAGGAAAAATTGGCCTTATGTGTCAAGCCAAATTCAACCTCATGATGTTGTGGGGGCGATTTTCATGCCAAAATTGATGTCTGGTGCGACGAAGGGTTCGGATGCCAAGACGGCGACCGGGTGGCTTGATTTTGCAAAAAAGGGAGAAAATCAAGGAATGTGGGGTAGACGTATCCTTATGATCTAAACTCCCACTTCAAAAATCAGGCGGGTGACCCTCCAGAGGCGGGTAAACCTCTGGATACTGCGGGTCAGCATAAAGCCAGTTATCGGACACGCCAGCAGGACGGCGAGCAAGCAGTGGGAACCAAGCTGTATCTACAGCAACCAAAATCATAACGCTTTTTCGTAGATTAAGGCATCGAGAATTTTCCTTAATCACTGATTAAGACGCTACCCCAGATACCTTTCTTTTCTTCTATCTCGATTGTTTAAAATAATTGCGATTTATTGAATTAATTGTGTTTTTGATGTATGTTCACGACAAATCAAGTTTTCGTGATGATGGAACAA
>CAYRFN010000354.1:0-2566 GCA_964423495.1 uncultured Desulfobacteraceae bacterium | reverse complement strand
TCAAAGAACTATTGCGGCTTCTTATTGCCGCATAAAACTCAGTCAACTTGAATAATTAAGTTTTATTTCATTGAAAATATTTGATATGGAGGAAAATATGTTTTATTCAAAAGATTTTTTAAATCATCTCGAAGGAAAAAGATACAGAAAAAAAACTATTAGAGACTACGCCTATCTCCTTCATAATTTTGAAAGATACTTTGATAACTATGGCATTACTGATGTAAAGAATATCTCTAAAAATGAAATACTTGAATACTTAAACAAAATAAGGAATAGAAAGAGTTCTGAGAAAGAATACGCATTAAAAATTACCAGGTTGAGAAAGTACTTTCAATACTTAGAGGATAATAGTCATATTTTCCTCTCACCGGTTAAAGATTATACAACCCTACAATACCAGAGAAAAAGATATCCGACTTTAAACCAGGAAGAAATAGAGAGTATTCTGAAAAATATCAAAACAGATCATCCATTATGCCTAAAAGGAAAAGCGATAATTGAACTTGCCTATTCTTCTGCCTTAAGGCCCAGGGAAATATACAATCTCAAGATTACAGATATTGATTTTAAAATGGGGCTTATTTTTATTGAGCAGTCAAAGAATCAAAAAGATAGAATTGTTCCTGTTGGAAAAACTGCTCTTTTCTGGGTAGAAAATTATGTTAAAGTAGTAAGAGCTAAATACATAAAAGACAAAAACCATAATTATATTTTCATCAGCCATAAAACAGGCGAAAAGCAAACTGTATGGGGTATTAGATGGGCAATACGGGAAACATTACGATTGAATGGGTTACAAACAATAAAACCCTACAGTATCAGATCAACAGCTGCAACAGCTCTTTTATTAAATGGAATGAGCATTGCCTATATAAGTAAGCTGCTTGGTCATTCTGATATCAGAACAACTCAGATATACCTGAAAGTAAAAACATTAGAATTGAAAGATGAATTAGACCAGAAACATCCAAGATCAACTTTTAAAAAACAACTACAAGATACGAAGGAGGTAGAAAAAAATGAAGTTTGAAAAACATTTCAATGGTTTTAAGGATTATCTTGAAACAACTCAATTTTCAGAGAGAACAGTTGAAACCTACTGTTCTTATGCAAAACAATTTCTCTTTTTCATTGAGGAATATTACCCAAGGGTTACATCGCTGGAAAAGATTACAAAAGATATTGTATTAGATTACCAGAATTACCTTACAAATTATAAGAATGACAAAGGAGAACCATTAGCGAATAAAACACAGAGCTTAAAACTGAGAGCCTTAAAAAAGTTCTTTCTCTTTCTCATAAGGAAGGAATTAATTTTAAAAGACCCTACAACCATAATTACTTTCCCTAAGGAAGAGCAAAGACTTACCCGAAATATTCTCTCTGAGAAAGAGGTTTTTGAACTCCTGGATAACATCAAATTGAGAGATCCCATCGGGATACGCAACCGAGCAATTTTAGAAATGTTTTATGCCTGCGGAATAAGAACCTCTGAACTTTGCAATTTAAAAGTACACGATGTGGATCTGAAGGAACAGACGGTAATCATCGTGAAAGGAAAAGGGAACAAATCCAGGTTGTTACCGATTGGACAGTATGCTTCTTATTATATACAGCTTTATCTTGAGAAAGCAAGAAAATATATGCTTAAAGGAAAGATGAATGATCCGGGATATTTGTTCCTATCTCAACGAGGGAATCCTTTCAATAAGTCAACAATAAATAAGACAGTGATGAAAACTGTTTGTAGAAATATAAAACTAAAAAAATCGATCTCTTGTTACAGCATGAGGCACTCGATTGCTACGCATTTATTGAGAAACAAAGTAGATATTATGTATATTGCACAACTGTTAGGTCATTCCTCACTGAAGACTACACAGAAATATTTAAGAGTTGAGATTAGTGATTTAAAGAAGATGCACAGCCTTTACCATCCCAGAGAGAAATATCCTGTTAAATAAGACTTAAACAATTCTTCATTATTATTTTCACCTCCAAATAGGTAAGAAAAAAATAACTGAAAAACAGAAAAAATTGCAAAAAATACTGTAACAATTAACAAAATATTGCGATCGCGCTCCAATAGAAAATCTTTTATTGGAGGGCGGTATGGTTACCTTTAGCGTTCCCACAAAAGAAGAGGGAGGGAAAACAGAAGGGAAATACTTTCCTTTTTCCGTTCCCACATGGTCAGTATTGTTTGCTGGTTCAAGGTTTTGTGATGTTCCCCAGAGAACCTGCCAGCAATTAATCCAAGCCCTTGCTCATCTGGGGTTTAGCTTTTACACTGGGTGTGCTGATGGGGTGGATCGATCTTTTAGAAAAGCCTTAGCCCATTCCCCTTACAAAGACCGCTGTTTTGTTGCCTGTGCATTTAAAAATAGAACAAAATCCTCCTATTCTTATGGGCTTTTTGCTTCTGTGGTTGTTCCGGATAATATTCCCCCAAAAGCTGCTTTGCACAGAAGAACATTATGGTTGGTAAAGCGCTGTTCTATGGTTGTGCTTTTTCCAGAAAATCCGTTGGATCACTCCTGGGGCAAAGGATCAAGTTTGGTAT
>CAYRFN010000353.1:0-2571 GCA_964423495.1 uncultured Desulfobacteraceae bacterium | reverse complement strand
ATCATAATGGAATATCTGAAGTTCGTGAAAGGTTTTGGAATCTGTTGAAGTCCTATTATCCGAAAACATGGAAAGAAAGAAAAGGAAAAGCGAACATCGGCTTTCAGCGGACGCCTGACAGCGCGCGCTGAAGCCGGGCATTATACCTTTGAGGATAGTTAATGGCAGATCGTCCAACCATAGTGTATAAATATGAAAGCTTTAATGTTCACTCCCTTCTAAATCTTAAAGCTCAATCACTTTATTTTGGTTCTCCGCATGGCTTTAACGATCCATACGATTGTGCCATTAATGCAACGGCTTCTGAACCATCAGATGATCAAATAGAGACTTTAAAACAGCACTACATAAACAATCATTCAATTCCGCCAAAAATTAAACAACAGTTTGAGTCCATGCCGATCGGTGTGCTTAAGCAGCATTTGATGAACGGTGCCAACAAGGGTATCAATGATGCACGTGAAAACTTTTTAAATACCAAAGGCGTCACTTGTTTTTCAGAGTGTAATGACGATCTGATTATGTGGGCACATTATGGTGGTCAATACAAAGGATTTTGTCTTGCTTTTAATACAGCTAAAGATCCTTTTACAAAACTCCGCCAAGTAAGGTATGTCGAGACCATCCCACAAATTGATATTGTAGATTTTACACTAAATAAAAATCATGGCAAACTACTTGACGATTTATTCTGTACAAAATCTATTTCATGGAAATATGAAAAGGAATGGCGTGCTATCCACTCAGTTGCAGGTATATTGTATGGATACGAAGCGGATGCACTTCAGGCGATTTATTTTGGTCCCGATATTGAAAGACTGGCGCTTGAAATAGTTTGTTTAATTATTCAAGGGCAAAACCCTGACGTTCAATTCTTTGAAGGAAATCGTAGTGATACTGAATTTAAAGTTGAATTTAAAAACTTTACTTATACTTCTTATGCTGAGGCAAAACGAAAAGGTTTGGTATAACAAAAAAGTGCAGGTGACAGCCAGGGCCGGGCGTGTCTGGGAAATTGTTCCAGGCTTAGAGTCATCAAATATTCAAACGGTCATTGGAAGCCCTGGCTGCTCCTGACTACCTCGTTCGGCATCAGCAATTCAGGCAAAGTAAATGAAAGATATAAATACTAATAGAAAAGAGCTTCTAAGAGCGCTAATCAACTATGCTAAGCAATCAGGGAATTTTAATCCACATTTCTATAAAAAGGAAATGATGGATATTCTGAACATTACAGAGGCTGAGTTTAATATTGCTCAGCACAATCTTGGCCAAAAATATTGCTATTATGTGGGTCCTCATAATGGTGAAGATAGATACGCGATCAATGTGGCTGAATGTCTGTCTTTACAGGAACAATACGATCAGGAATCCCTAAACACAAAACGACACAGCCAACTTGTCCGCTTGGCCGTTTTGGTTGCAATACTAGGTGCTGTATTGGGAGCCGCGTTAAGTTTTTGGCTAAAAAATTAATCAGATGTGCCGAACCATTTTCTGCACCTGACCGGTGTTACGCTGCCGCTCCACACCGTCAGGTGAGAAATACGTTCGGCAGCAACAGAGATGAAACGAATGGTTGAAATCTCAGATGTCTTCGCAGCCTACGGCAGGGCCGCATATTACGCACAGCTCATCGAGTATGATCTGGTCTCGATCTGGATTCTGGATTCGGTCTCGCAGGGCGTTTCGGTCACACGCGAAGATCTACATGAGTTCCAGGCCGATTGGAGCAGAAAGACACTCGGGAAGCTGTTGCATCCGCTTAACAAGTCGCCATTCCTCCCGGATGATCTCAAGCAGTTTCTGGAAGTGCTGCGGAAGACGCGAAACAGCCTTGCCCACGATTTCTTACTGTCCTCTGTGGCCGATTTCCGGACCTCTACCGGATGTGGGCGTGCTGTGGCAGAACTCGAACGGATGTCGGGGATCCTCATGAAAGGGCATGATCTCTTCCGAGAAACCCTCACGACGTATGCCAAAGACTTCAACATCGACTGCGACGCGGTCATGAAACAACTGCTGGCTGAAGAGGACGGGGACGCCGAACAACCTTAAAGGATAGAGACCGATCCTGATAAGGTCGGACTCTATCAGTTGTTCAAGAAGCCCGGTCTGGGGATATTCTGTGTATAGGGTAAAGGTTTGGTATTTGAAAAGGGAACGGCCCCCTGAATATGGAAAAGTCAGGGGTGTGAAAGGATTATGAGCGGAGGAGACGTTTAGAATCCGCTTTGAATCTCTCAAAGAATCAGTTTTTAATGACAGTCAAAGGCTGATTCATGTTCATTAGGACATAGCACTCCTGTGCCGTTCCGATAGATGGATACGGCCTGTTTAGGTTATCAATAATTTTCGTGTTCGAATCCGGTTTTATCCTGAGCCGGATCGAATCAGTTTAAAAGGCAGAAACGAGACCACGAGGTTAAGTTTTCCTCCACACTGGCTGCATTTATGGAAGGGGGACGTCCGTCAATAATTAAATAAGTCAAAACAAAAAAAAGTTACTTACTTTTGGGAGCATTCCCGAATTCTTACCGTTTGTGAAGCCAAACAGCGACAAAACGTATT
>CAYRFN010000352.1:0-2577 GCA_964423495.1 uncultured Desulfobacteraceae bacterium | reverse complement strand
TATTTGGTTGATCTTATTATATAATATAAGCATTAAGCTGCAAATTGTTAAGAGGTGCGTAATTTAATTATTGATCGAACAAAGGCAATATTCTGGCTATCATGAATAACACTTGAATTTATATTGCCATTTTTCGGTTTGGCTTCTTACCTGCCTTGACAGGACGCTCTGTTTCATCTCTCCCTCTATATAGAAAATATCTAATTATCCTTTCTAAGGATGGTGGTCTGTCTAACAGTAGTAAGCAGTAAAAAGTTTAAGAAGAAATAGTTAAAGTGAACGATAATTAAAAATAAAAGCCCCGCTTCTCAGAAGGAAAACGGGGCTTTTATTGTGGGGCTTGTAGCGAATCTAATGATTAGGGTCAGAGAAACATGTTATCCTCCTTCTAATCTATAATTCTAATCTCAACTCGCCGGTTCTTTGCCCTTCCCTCGGGATTATCCGATCCATCAGGGTTGGTATTAGGAGCCACTGGTTTTGATTCGCCACAGCCTTTCACCTGAAAGTCAACATCTTTACTATTTCCTTTGTATATAAACCAATTAGTAACAGCCTTTACCCTTTTTTCAGAAAGCTCGAGATTGTAAGATTCAGATCCTTTTGAGTCTGTATGTCCCTCAACTATAACATGCCTTTTATTTAGATCCTTTATAAGCTTTTTAATTTTTATAAGTGTCTTTTCTGCCTCTTTCTTGATATCCCATTTGTTAAAGTCGAAGAGGACATCTCCTGAAAGGGAAATCTGTATCTCTGTACCAACCTTCCTCGCTCCCAAATCCTTAAGTGTCTTATCAATCTCAATAGAAACAGTAGACAAAGCCACTGACTTGAGCCCTACTATATCAACAGCCGTGATTACAATAGGAATAGCCCCTTTTTCAGGGCCAAGTAATTTCAAGGCCTTCTTGGCTGCCTCTTCAGTTCTTTTATCATCCGGTCCGCTGTAACCATCATCAGCATAGCCTGGACCTAAAAGACAAATTAAGATAGCAATACTTATTAATAATGACTTTATAAAAGAAAAGGCCATTTCAACTCTTTTCTATTTTTTTATCTCAATTTCCTCAAATGGCAGCATACCAGGGAGGAATATATCTATTGTATCTGAACTTTCTGGTGGGGCAGGGAACTTCATCCAGATAATCCTCTTTTCTCCAAACGGAATCTTATCCTTAAAAGTACCCCCTCTGAAGCCGGAATCCTGCGGTCCGGAAATATATCTTCCATTAGAATCCTTTAAACAAAAGTATTTCTTATTCTCTTTGATATCTGTAAAGTACACCTCACGAAAAAACATCTCCGGTTCAATTCTATTTTCAGAGACATTCTTCAAGGAAACCTTAACGGTCAACACCCCTCTTTTTACTTTTACCCCAATGATTGCGCCCTCCACCTTGCCGTCTGAAGATGGCTGGGTCTGCATTGCTTCTCCTGCATACCCTAATAATGGTAAGAAAAAAATAACCATCACACCAAAGGCTAATTTCAAAAGAAACCTCTTTGTCATCCTTATTCCTCCTATAATTCTTAACAAGGTATTGAATTGAGCTATTCAGGTAGCACTACAGTCATGCCTTTTTTGATATCCGAGCCCTGAGTTACCTTGCAAATCGAGAGTTTTTCTTTTACTTTTACCACTTCAACGGTTCCTACTTTCTCCAGGCTCTGATCCAGTACCTCTCCAGTATCAGGATCCCTTATGGTATTCGCCTCACCTACTGAAAAGGTCTGCCCAACAGTAACACCTTCCCTGCCACCCCTATTGATATAGGCCTTACCACCTTTTGTCAGAATAATTTTCCCTGACCATGGGATCTCTGAAAGCTGGGATATGAGAAATTCCACCCCTTGATCCACGGCCAATTCAATTGCCTTTCCGGCATTTGTCTTCTTAAATCCTCCTATATCACCTGTAAATCCTCCTTTGCTTAAACCAAGGGAGAGACCTTTCTTAGTCACATTTCCATAACACTTTTTTGATGCAAGCACCTGGCCTGTACTGGAATCAATAATGTACATGACCACATTAATCTCAGACATAGCACCTTTAGCGCCTATTCTGATGCCGCCAAAGCCAATACCACCACCTCCCCCACTTATATCGTGAGCAAAATGTGTAATGTTTCCCTTTACGAGTAACTGCGCAGGAGTCATCTGACCGGTAACCACAACCTTGCCTCCTCCTGCTGTTCTACCACTTGCTGCAAGATCCTGCTCCTGAAGGGCTTCTAACCTCATATCCTTCTCGCCAAGCACAATAAATTTCCCTGTATTGTTTAGACTATCGGTAAGGACCGCCCCCCAGGCATCTCCAATATCCCATTGTCCATGCCAGCCTGAGCGATTCTCAAACTTGGCAACCGATATGGAGTATCGAAGGCCCCCTTCGGCTGCCAGGCACTGTCCGCTCATCATTATAATCAACACAAAAAGCACCATAAAGATAGATATTCCTATTTTTTTTGTCATTTTCTCCTCCTTAATACATTTTCTTAGTTAATGTATAACGTTTAAAAGTCTGATTCTTCTCCAATTTAGTTGAACAAAAGCCTGCCTGCCGCAGGCAGGGGTTCG
>CAYRFN010000351.1:0-2579 GCA_964423495.1 uncultured Desulfobacteraceae bacterium | reverse complement strand
AACGATTAGGTGCATGGTTCATGAGTAGCGAGAAACTCGCCGAACAGGTAAAAAAGCCCGCTACGGGCTTAATGGATATCTATGCCCAAAAAAATTACGAATTTTTATCCCTTTGAATTTCCTATGAATTATCGTTGACTAATTTTTTCCTTGAGAGGAGTAATATAGGATGTCCCCCTATCCTTCGCTTTCAGAAGCCTACGCAATATTTTCCCGCTCGCATTTCGCGGAATCGAATCGACGATTTCATATACTTTAGGTATCTTGAAGCCCCCGATGCGTTTCCGACAGAATTCGTTCAACTTCTCGTAAGAGATAGGCTTCGTGCTTCTTGGAACTATGAAGGCCTTTACCGCCTCTCCCCATTTTTCGTGCGGAACGCCAATGACAGCGGCTTCCCTGATATCGGGGTAGGAGTTAAGCACGTTTTCAACCTCTATGCAATAGACATTCTCCCCACCGCTGATGATCATGTCTTTTTTTCGGTCAACCACATAGTAGAACCCATCGACATCCCTATACGCCAGATCACCCGTGAGCAAGCATTTTCCTCGAAAACGCTCTGTTGTAAGTTCAACTATAGTTTCGCACGTCGTTTCAGGATCGTTCAAATACTCCTTGAATACAGTTGGTCCTGCAATGACTATCTCCCCCACTTCGCCAGACGAATCAATTTCATTATGGTTTCCATCGACCAGACACACAAACTGGTGCGGCAGTGGCAAGCCAATGGAACACTTCTTGTTTGGGTATCTTGTTGTATTCAGAAAACATACGTTTGGTCCCGCCTCTGACATGCCGTAACCGTACAGGAAGTTCTCATGTATCTTGTTCTTCACTTCATCAAATAGGAATTCAGAAATTGGAGCGGCGCCAGAGAGAATCATTCTGAAAGGTGATTGTAAATCAATTGGTCTAAAGGAATAACTTTCTAATAAAATCTGATACATACTGGGCACCAGAAACGTGTTTGTCACCCCATGCTTCTTGATGAGAGCAACGGTTTCGTTTGGATCGAATCTCTGCTGAAGGACGACACTGGCACCAATGTGAAGATGAGGGAACACAAGATCATGCAGGCCGGCGATATGAAATAGGGGAGCGATCGCCAAAGTCACATCTTTCGAATTGAGCCCAAAAAATATGTTACTATTAATTGAGTTCCAAATGATATGATTATGGGTTATAAGAACTCCTTTAGGCAGTGCTGTCGTGCCCGAAGTGTATATAACCATATTCACATCATGAATCGATGCATTTGGATTATATCGCTTTGCCTCTTGTTCATCGAGAATGTCCTCGTAATTTAGAAAGGCTCCGTCCTGCTCTTCACCTACCACAACGATCGTTATGCCGTCTGTCTTATCGAAAAACTCTTGGGAAAATCCTTCTATGAAATCATCTTTGATGACCAATACCTTTGGTTTTGCGTGGTTCAAGATATTTATTATTTCTAATTCACTCAAACGATAATTAAGGGGATTAGCTATCGCCCCTAATTTTGAGATCGCGAAATATGCTTCCAAGAATTCTTGGGAGTTATGAAGCATTAGTGAGCAAACATCACTTTTTTTCAAGCCGATATTGGCAAATGCCCGAGCCAGCTGATCTACTCTACTGTTGAATTGGCCGTAGGTTAGGCTCCGCTCCCTTGATACAATTGCCTTGTTGTTGCTGAAGCAATTCGAATTATACTCCAAAATGTGACCAATGCTTAGCATGCTTAAAGCCCTTGAGGTAAAATTTAAGAGCAATATTTTTATGAAGTTCCACTTGACTCAAGGTGCAACAACATCTTGATTGAACAACTGGACGATGAAATTGACCTTACCTGGCTCAAGTGGTTACACGGAATATTTATCCTGAATCCTGCGTCATTTTTTGGGAAATGAAATCACGAACTACAAAATTTCCCAGCAAACGTGCGGTTTCTTGGTATAATGGACATTATTTTAGGGCTATCATATTAACCTACTTTTTTATCAGGTTAAGATTGTACGGTGAAACGTAGTCCAAAAAACTTGCCGCCGCATTCGATGGGAAGACTTTTACTCCTTTTTCAGATAGGATTCAGGTTCTAGCCTTGTTAAAAAAGCTCTTATCCATTCCCTTAGCCATTATTTGTCTTTTTTCGGCATAATAACGCTTTACCTTTGATAACTCCGTACCAGCACTTGTTACAGTATTCGCAGTAATTTATTAGGTTCCAGTCACCAGCCCTTTCAAGGTGAAGCTGTAGTTGCGATGAAAAGCATGCAATATCAATAGGTTAAACAAAAAGCTGGACAAAAGCGCCTCCTTATATTTAGGATATCCAGGGAAATTCTAAATATCGGGAGGTGGAGTTCATGTTGAAGCCTATGTTTGATCGTTTTGCCAAAGAAAGCCCCATATGTGTGATGGCACGTGCAGTGATGGAGCGTGTTTTGAATCCGGACCAGTTGGATAAATGCTTTGAGCAAGCAGCAGAAGAGCAATATACCCGCAATCTTTTATTTTCGACAGTTTTTGACATCATGAGCGATGTTGTTTGCGGCGCCCGCAAATCGGTTCACGCAGCCTATCAAGCCAGCAAAGAG
>CAYRFN010000350.1:0-2579 GCA_964423495.1 uncultured Desulfobacteraceae bacterium | reverse complement strand
TTGAAAAGAGAACCCCATGTCCTGCCATGGCTAAACTGCGAATTTCTTAAAAGAGCCCCCTATGCCCTTGCCTGACATGTTTTTAGAAATTTAAGCGGTTACCAATTATTGTATTTCTTTAAATAGATTGGCCATTTCAATCGCTGAAATAGCTGTCTCGTAGCCCTTGTTTCCCGACTTGGTCCCTGCCCTTTCAATGGCCTGTTCCAAATTCTCAGTAGTCAGCACACCAAAACAGACGGGAACCCCGGTTTCCAAGGAAACATTTGCGATCCCCTTAGAGACCTCCGCAGCCACGTACTCAAAATGTGGCGTAGCTCCCCTGATGACCGCGCCAAGGCATATCACGGCATCATACCTGCCGCTCTCGGCCAACTTTTTTGCCACAAGGGGAATCTCAAAGGCGCCGGGCACCTTTACTAAGAACACGTTTTCGTCAAGTGCTCCATGCCTATTAAGGGCATCCATGGCCCCTTCCAAAAGTCTCGAACAGATAAAATCGTTAAACCGACTAACTATTACTGCAAACCGAAAACCTTCAGCCGATAGTTTACCTTCAACAATATTAGCCATAGATACCCCCTTTCTAAAACCTGAATAAATAATTGGGAATTATAATATTTGTCTTAATTCCACCTCCCAGAATAAAATCACTCCTTAAAGGCCTTCATTAGGTGTCCCAGTTTCTGACACTTAGTTAACAAATACTTCATGTTTTCTGGTCTGGGTTCAATCTCAATAGGAACCCTACCTGTCACCTGGAGGCCATAACCTTCAAGCCCAACAATCTTTTTTGGATTATTGGTAATAAGCCTCATCTTCCGGACACCAAGTGCCGCCAGAATCTGGGCCCCCACCCCGTAGTCTCTCAGGTCTGCCTCAAAACCAAGCTCTTTATTGGCCTCAACTGTATCCAGGCCATTATCCTGTAAAGCATATGCCTTCAATTTGTTCGCAAGACCTATACCTCTACCTTCCTGAAGGAGATAAAGGATCACACCCAGCCCTTCTTGTTGAACCATAGACATTGACTTTTTCAACTGTTCCCCGCAATCACAACGATAGGAACTGAATACATCTCCGGTGAGGCATTCTGAATGTACTCGCACCATAATTTCCTTTTCTGGACTAATTTCGCCTTTGATCAACGCCAAGTGCTCATAATCATCAATGTCATTTACAAAGGCTATGGCCCTGAACTCACCATAAGGCGTTGGCAAGACAGTCTCCGCCATCTTGTGAACAAAAGACTCATTTCGCATCCGATAGGCAATAATATCAGCCACTGTAGCTATCTTAAGATCGTGTTTTTCGGCAAATTTTTTAAGGTCCGGCATTCTGGCCATCGTACCATCGTCATTCATAACCTCACAAATCACCGCGGCAGACTTCAGGCCCGCAAGATATGCCAAATCGACAGATCCCTCTGTCTGTCCACTCCTGAACAAGACCCCTCCCCTTCTGGCCCTTAGTGGAAAAACATGTCCAGGCTGAATGATATCTTCCGGCTTGGCATCATCCGCCACAGCAGTCAAAATCGTATGGGCCCTATCAGCAGCTGATATGCCTGTTGTCACCCCATTCCGTGCCTCAATGGATACTGTGAAGGCGGTTTTATAGGGAGAACGATTGTCGTAAACCATTGGCATAAGTTTTAGCCTTTCCACGATTTCAGGGCTCAAGGCCAGACAGATAAGACCACGACCATATTTTGCCATAAAATTGATTGCCTCAGGGGTTACTTTTTCTGCAGCTATGGTCAAATCTCCTTCATTTTCCCTGCTCTCATCATCCACAAGGACTATTATCTTCCCTTGTCTCAGATCTTTTAATACTTCCTTAATGCTGGCTATAGGCATTCTAATCCCCAAATCCATATTTATTAAGCATTTCCAGATCAATACCCGAAGCTTTTCTATCTTGTGAGTTTGATCCGTCTTTTGAAAAAAATTTCTCTATATATTTTCCGATTAAATCCGTTTCTACATTAACCAAATCCCCAACCTTCTTTTTGAGAATAGTTGTCATATCGCGTGTCTGGGGAATGATATTCACTTCAAAATATCTTTCCTTACATTGATTAATGGTCAAACTAATTCCATCCACTGCAATGGAGCCTTTTTCAATAGTATATCGAGAAATCTGTTCGTTAATCCCAATTCCTATAAGCCATGATCTTTGGTGCTTTTCTTTTTTCAGTATTTTGCCAGTACCATCCACATGGCCTGACACAAGATGTCCTCCCAGGCGATCTGTTAGGCGTAAGGACATCTCTATATTCACTTCATCGCCTTGTTTTAATAGACTTAAGGTACTTCGGGAAAGCGTTTCACCGGAAACATACATCACAAAAATACCTTCTGATACATCTGTCACCGTTAGACATACGCCATCGACAGAAATACTGTCTCCCACGCGGCAGTCGGTAAACTCAAAAAGTGGCGCAACAGAAAACCTCATATCAGAATGCGCACGCTGGACGGTCTTAACTTTCCCAATACCTTGTATTAAACCAGTGAACATTATTTAAGCCTGTTCAATATGTTAACCTATTGATATATTTATATAATTAAGATGCA
>CAYRFN010000349.1:0-2581 GCA_964423495.1 uncultured Desulfobacteraceae bacterium | reverse complement strand
GTTAATACTCATAGTCAATGCTTGAGCTGAGCTTTGAGGGAATTATTCTCTTTTTTTAGCTCTATTACATAAAGGGTGAGTTCTTCGATCTTCTGCAGCAACTTTGAGGTAATGAGAACTCTGAATATTTCCAAAAATCTGCAACCTGCCCCTTCGGCGACTGAGTTTGAAATTGTCACCGATCGTTAAATTTTGCTTACCTTTCCACGCCTATCTGAGCAGGGGGACGCCTATGCTTTTATGCTTTTCTTCGCCCCCATCTATCGCCACAATGTCGTACTCCTCGGCCCCCTTCTTGCTCACGTTTCGACGGACTTTGTCAAATCGCACTTCCCTCTCCCTGAATAGACTCGTCAAATTCCGGTAGAACAGGTCCTCTACCACTTCCCCTTGCACAAGGCCCAGATCCCCAAGCTGACGGCCAATATCATCCAACTTCTTATAGGAATTCAGGCACCTGAATACCTATTGCGACCAATCCTCCGGAGCCGGAGGATGGACAATTTAGCTTTTTTACATCAATATTTATTGACTCTCCCCGCATTTTCTTCAGAAAACTCCCAATCTGTTCCCCAACCACCAGGCTAATATCTTCTCTCGCGATAAACTCGTCGGAGGATCGAGAGTACTCAATAGTCCATTTCATATATCGAGGCTTTCTGTCCGAGCGACATCTTTCCGTAACTGCGGAGTGTCGTATGACTCCTCAATTTGTCTCATCTCATCATCTGACACAAATGGCAGTGCTTCAAGCCGAATGCGAAATAGCTCTTCTTCAAATACATCCCGCACAGCAAGTTTAATTAGGTTGTAAAGCTCTGTTTTATCTACTGTAATTTGCTGCATTTTATATCTACCTCACTCAAATATTTTTAATAAGCCTTGTTTTTTCTCTCACAGAGAGCACAGAGTCACAGAGTTGTTTAACTTTATAATAGTGAAATCTTAGCATAGGTCTAATAGAGAAAAATATCTTTGTTTGTCTTTATAACTGCTCTGCGGTCTTTGTGGCTCTGTGAGAAATACCAGCTTTTGTTTTTGTCTCTCACCCCAGTTGAGCACCCTGCAAGGGCCCGGCTCAACGGGGCAGGCACAGAACACAGAGTCACAGAGGTTTGTTTATTAGTTTTCCCCAGTTCTCGGTGTCTTTGTGACCTCTGTGACAAATAGAATTTATAATGCAAGAAGTGTGCGAGGGTGGGGGAAGGCATCGAACTGTGTGGAAATTACTGGAAATCAAAGGAGTTAGGTTAGATGCGAGCTGTGATTAGAGTATGAAACAACCCCCCATTGACAAAATTTGGCTATGACAGTTGCGATTTTTGAACCATTTGTTTTCAAGCCTGGTTCTATTCGTCCCTCTGTATTCCCCCTTGCCTTAGAATTCTTTTCAAGAGATCAACTCCGATATCCTGCCTGTGTGGATTAGGGATAGTAAGCCTCAGATCACCTTTTATCATGAACAGATGTTTACCCCCGCTGAATGGCCCTTCGAACCCGAGGGCCTTAAGTTTTTTTACGAATTCACTAAAAGAAAGAGGGCTCAGTTTTGCCACTTAACCTACCGCAACCTGCAGTTCTTTTATTTCATGTGTGCCGAGCCTTGGTACCGGCAGATCTCTTCTCAGGCTGATCAATATCCAACCTTCGATAACATCTTTCAGATTCTCTCTACATCCTTCAAGTGTTTTTCCAGTTGCCCAAACACCTTTCAGTTCTGGTACTTCACCATAATAAGGCTCTTCATCATCAATCAGTTCATAACGCGCCCGCCTTAATGCCTCTTCAACATATTCTATTAACATAGCTAAATCACCTCCATAATATCTGACATCTTATCCGAAGTTGGCTTTGGCCCTGGCCACGCTGCCTGCCGTAAGGCCGTCTGATTTGCTGAAGTCAAAATCCACGGTATACTGGCCGCGGGTGAAGGTCTGGGAGCCGATAGGGATGAGGGCGTCTTGAGAGTCGTAGAGGTTGAAGGTGATTTCCTCAGGGAGGTCTTCAGGGCCGGAGATGGGGGTCCCAAGGAAGACGTCCTTTTGGAGCGGGATGCCCTCTGATTGGGCGAGGGCAGTTAGGGGAAGGAAGAGGATGCAGAGGAGGATTATGATGATTGATTTTTTGTACATGAGAAACACCTCCTTATTTTAGACCCCAGTTGAATGTTTTTCAAATTCAACGGGGCGGACAGGATCGACAAGATTTTCAGGATAATCTTTTGGGGAACATCTGGTTAACTCTGTTGATCCTATCAAAACTCTCTGCTGTTGTTGTCATACCGGCCATTGGTTCCGAGAAAGTGGATGGAAAACATCCTCACACAATCCTAACGCCCTTTTCCAGAATTTCCCGCACAAATTGTAGAGGGTTTCCCAATTACGGCGGCGGGCTGCGACAAAGGTATCCAGCTTTTCCAACTGGGCACATCCAATGGCGGCCTGGAGATCCGTTACCTTGAGATTGTAGCCGATATGGGAATAGACATATTTGTGATCATAGCCAAAGGGTAGGGTCCCAAACTGCTGGCTGAAGCGCTTCCCAAAGGTGTTGCTTTCTCCCCCGCTACAATAACAGTCAC
>CAYRFN010000348.1:0-2617 GCA_964423495.1 uncultured Desulfobacteraceae bacterium | reverse complement strand
ATTTCGAGTACTTTTATTAGAACTGGAAAAATAATTACACTTAATTAGGGACTAAAGGCCCGTGTAAAAACTACAGAAAAGATATTACAAAACAGTCAACAGCAGATTTGACCCCTTTATTTGTGTATATTAAAAGGGTAACCCCCGGGACACTGAGGTGCCTAGTTTAACAAGCTAAGAGGGGTGATCGCACAAAGTAAGGAAGCTTATGCAAAAGAGCTGACACAATATTAATTTCTATATTTTATTATCTGTTCTCACACTCCTTCTAACTGGTCAATATGCGCCTGCTAAAGTGAGAGTGGGATGCCCTTAAAATTCTAAAATTCCAAAGTATTGAAGCATTTCAACTCGAATATCAAAATGTCAGATATCTTGCCACGAGCAAATCCCTTTTAAATTATAATATGATTGTCGATATGGTTTGGATACCTCAGGATCTCAAGGCCTTGATATTAGCCGAAGCATTGCGGGTACATGAAATTTAGTGCCGGTAAATAGATGTTGGAGACATAACAGATTTTAGAATTGCAAGGAGACCTGTGTTGAAGCTATTCAAAGCAAACCTACAAGGAGAGTACTACTGCTTTTTACTACTTGTTATATTTTTCTTTAAACTTTCAAGATTTGATTTTACTAATTGAGTATCAGGGTGCTGTTCCCCAAAGACCTTTAGGAGAATGGCCAGCGCCTTTTCATAGTAGTCGATGGCTTTTTGGTATTTGCCTAAACTGTACCAAGCCGAGCCGAGGTTGTTGTATAGGATTGCCACCTGAGGGTGCTGTTCGCCATAGCCCTTCAGATCAATGGCCAGCGCCTTTTCATAGTAGTCGATGGCTTCCTTGTGTTTGCCAAGTGTATCTAAAATTTGGCCATATCTATTTAGATAATCCGTATTTTCCGGCTCTAGTTTGACTGCCTGTTCATAATATTTTTTGGCACTGTAATACTCCAGCTGAAGTTCTTTAAGGGATCCCAGTTCAAATGCAGACGCTGCTGCAGCCATCTTTTTTTCAGCAAGATTTTGTATATTTTTCTCAAGTGATTGAAGCAATAATTTTTCTGCACCTTCAAAGTCGCCTACATCCAATTTCTTTTTTGCTTGAGCGACAAGGTCATCTTCAGCTGAACGTTTGGCCAGTCGCTCTTCCAATTCTTTGTATTTTTTGGCTAGCTCCTGGAGCTTTGTATCCCGATCTTGTATAGCAACATCTTTTTCATCAAGAGTTTTAAGTAGTCTTTCTATGACACCATCCTTAAAATTTAATGTCTTGCGTAAATCGTCAACAACTGCCTGCGACACACCATATGTGATGGTGGCTTTATCACCGACAATAACAGGACTTTGATCACCAGTTTTTATCTGACCTATTTGTGTCCTCGGAGCTTCTTGGCTTTTGGCCCCTCTATCTGATGCAGTCTTCTTTCCCAATTCACTGAAAAAGCCGCTGAAAAACATGGTAGAGATAGTAACTAGCACCATTATGCAGAGTATCAATATGGTTCGCTTGGGGTGTTTTTGAAAGGATTCAAGGATTTTTTTAAGAGTATTAAAGTCCATTGTTAAACTTCATGCTTTTATTTGAAGAAGAAAAATTATCTATATGTTGCGTATTTGCATGACTAGGGGTCAAATCTGCTGTTGACTGTTATTCTGAGAAATGATTCTTGTATCTTATGAGCAACTCCATTTAAGAAATGGCAAGAGACATATGGGCGGACCGTAGACTAAAGGCCCGTGTAAAAACCACAGAAAAGATATTACAAAACAGTCAACAGCAGATTTGACCCCTTTATGGAACGGATAACGCTAAGCTGTGGGGTGCGCAGCGAAGCAAGCATCCCACACGAGCGCATTGTTAAATGCTGTTTTTAGTTGCTTCGAGTTGTTCGTCATTTTCAGTTATCCATGCCTCAAGTTTCTCGAAAGCATCTGTCCACTCTTCATTGTACTCATGATGAAATGTGGTAACACATCTCTTCATAAAATCTAGATGTTTCTCCCCATACATAGATTTCCATTTGTTAGAGTATGTGGTTATAAAGTTTTCTCTGTCTATAGTAGAGTATCCGATACATATACCTTCATAGTTAGGGTGCGCGCTTTCCGATAACTGTGCATACAGATCCTTAATTCCTGGATACCTGGAATTACACTTTTCAATAACTGTCATTATGTTAATAGCTTTATGTGGTGTCGAGTTATCACGAGACCCAAGGAGTAAGGTAGAGGTTTTATCGGAAAATTCATGAAAATCTAGTTTGCCAGCCAGAACGTTGCGTGTAATTTGGTTAAGATAGATAAGTATTGCAACGGTTTCAAAGGCGGATCTCAATAGTACGCGCGCCCCAAGCAAATGATCTGCATCAAATAGCAATAAAGACTGTTGCAATAAGTCTTGAGTACGCCAAGACACTGTTTCTCTAAGCTCGAGGCTCCTATATGGAGCCTTCCATTTGTGAGCAATGTTGTTTCGTGAATAAAGCCCACCAATATCAACAGACTTACAAAGAGTCATTTTCCATGCAATTAAATTGTCTTCAATTTCTCTCATAGGCATTTAATGTGGAGTTGAGTCGTAGGTGACGAGCCGTCGGAACTTTAGTTCCGAAAGGC
>CAYRFN010000347.1:0-2629 GCA_964423495.1 uncultured Desulfobacteraceae bacterium | reverse complement strand
TTGGTATCGCCAAGTACAGCTCTGTGAGCAGCGCCATTGAAAAAATGAAAAGAGATATATCGGCGGACCGTAGGCTAAAGGCCCGCGTAAAAACCATAGAAAAATATTACAAAACAGTCAACAGCAGATTTGACCCCTCTTATGACCCCTCTTACTCTTATTAGGAGTGTTCCCAAACATCATTTCCCCAGGAATACTGCACCTGTCTGAGGTAAAAAGAGGGCTGAGCGGCTTTCTTATGGAGCTGAACTTTGTCATACATGTGAATCCCCGGGACATCTCATTTGGCTTGACATCTTTATGAGCTAAGTCAATAGGCATTTTAAATAATTCAATTAAAAAAAGTTGAGAGGAGATGATATGGTAACGATACCAACACCTGAAGAGTCAGGCACAAAAATCCTTCAAATTTACAAGAATAGGAATATTCGTTTTAGAGAGATATTGACATTCCAAGTTATCAATGGTGATTGGATGAAAATGGGAGAAAGAGCAGAAGATTTACTACCAGGGTTAGAATGGCTTGTGAAACAGGGCTATTTGGAAGAAAAGAAAGTCACAGGGGTTATTTCATATTCTCTTACTGAAAAAGGGTTTGAAAAGTTGTAGATTCCTTTCAGAGGCAATTTAAGATCTCTATGATCTACCTAACTCTTTATAATTATTAGGAAATATGCGTTTTTTGGGATTCTCTTTTAGCTCGATCAACCCAATACTTTTGGGTTGATCGCAAGTCCCAAAACAGATAAGTGGTTGATTATAGAAGTATTTTCCAATCCACATTTTTTCCACCTGTTGAACTGCCTCCTTTCACTCAAGTTATCCACACTTGACAAAAATTCCCCATAGAGTTTGGCGTTGGTGTCACGCTAACTTACTGAATATTATACCTTAACGTTCCAAAAATAGGTGTTTTTACGATTGTTCTTTAATAGTTTTAAATAGTTAGGCGACCCCATCTCCTTTTCTATTTTTTTGACTTCCATTTTAACAGTTTTGGCAACAAATTATTAAATAAATCAAGATCTTCCGTTTCTAAACACCGCAAGAATTCAATTAATCTTTCAAGAGCGTCTTCCTTTTCATTCGAAGGTCGTCCAGGTTCACCTGAAAAAAGATAACGCATAGGAATATTAATGGCATTAGTTATTTGAAACAATTTCTGTATCGTAATGGCACTTTCCCCTCTTTCGACTGCCCCATAATGAGAGAGATCTATGTCGGCAATTTCGGATAATACTTCTTGGCTGTAGCCTTTGTCCTTTCTGGCCCTCTTCAAGTTCTGACCAAACCATCGCAGTAATTCACTTTTACGGGCTTTATCCACTGTATCCCTCTCCTTCTTAGTAGATAGATATTCTTTATTCGCGTGAAGGGCTATAGGGAAATAACCATTATTTGCTTGACAATAAGGCTTAAAACCCATATTTATTCGCTATATTAAGAAATTTGGCACGCTGAGGAATCTGAGCCCAATATAATGGATGCTCCTGAACACGGACTAAATAGACGCACAGGCAGCCAAACTTGAATAGTTTTTACAGCGCAAACACAAAAAGTAGGGAAATTAAAAAATGTACAACTTATAGTGGTAGGTTAGATAATGGTATCTATATACAGGGTAAATTCAAAAATGAAAGGGGGTAAATATGGCTAAAGAAAAGAAAAAATCAAAGAAAAAGTGGTGGATCATTGGTGTAATCATATTAGTACTTATAATTATTGGTGTAGCATCACAAGATAATAAAGGTACAAAAACCTCAAAATCAAAAGAAGTCCAATCACTCAATATTCCTGAAACTCAAAAAGCATTTATTCAAGCAGTTACTTCATTAATAAGTGAATACAATGCAGCTCCAAATGAATTAAAAAAATCGGCTGTTAGACAGAAAAGGAAGAAAGCAATCAAACAAGCTTTAAATAGTAATTATAAAATAGTAAATTGGGTTGGAACTTTAAAAGATATGGCGACAACTTCAGAAAGGAATGCTTATGTCTCTATTCAACCAGTAGGTTGTAACTTTCGTGTCCAAACTTGGAACAACGAGATATCTGATGTTCTTAGTACTAAGACATTAATACCCGAGTCTAGCCCATTGTATAAAAAAGTAGCTGAACTAAGTGAAGGAGATAAAGTAACCTTTAGTGGTTCTTTTGTATCTGGTGATGATGATTTTGTTGGTGAACAAAGTATGACTGAAGATGGTTCTATGACAGATCCCGAATTTACAGTTGTATTTAATAATATTGAAAAGATGTAGTCAACTTACCACCGCCTCTGGCGGTGGTAAGTTGACTCCTTACACGGTGAAACCTTTTTTAAAGGCAAGATTCTTCAAAGGTTTCATACTAATCTAAATCGAAAAGTGATTGAAGAGTATAGCATATGGGAAATCTTAAGAAAACTTATGAATGAAGAGAGCCCTATGGAATGACCACCAATACCCCATTTCTAACTCAGAGAGGTGGGGTTTTGTATTTTAGATACTTAAAAATGGAGAAAGTTATATATTGCTCAAACTGTGGTAAAAAGAATTCTGATGACTCTAAGTTCTGTATTGCATGCGGAACCTGTATAGGGGTCAAATCTGCTGTTGACTGTTATTCTGTGATATGATAATTGGATCTT
>CAYRFN010000346.1:0-2632 GCA_964423495.1 uncultured Desulfobacteraceae bacterium | reverse complement strand
TTTCGGTTAGCCGCCTCGAAAGAACTATTTCTTCCTCCCGGAAGGACCATCTGGACATCATAAATGGAAGACATACCACGACTTTGGTCACCAATAACCGGTGGCTCTATCTTGATGACTTCAGCACCTAAATCTCCAAGCATATACGCAGTTACCGGTCCATTGAACACAGAAGCGCATTCGACTACTCTGATTCCTTCAAGTATTTTGATTTTTGCCATCTTTCTTACCTCTTTGCCATACATTAAGTAAAATGATATGTAATATTATATTGTGATCTTATCTTAATATTTCAATATTATAAACACTATAAAATTCTGATTGTTTCTGCATTTCCCTAACTCCGTTTTCTACCAAGCTTCTCCCTAAAATAAGAAAATTCAATATTGGAGAAATGCTAGTTGTCACATTATTATATAACAAAGGTTAACAAATTATTGGAATCTGATTTAATGTTATCCTATGGATAAACAAATCTAACAATTTCCGGGGGTCGATTAAATATTTGGATTATAAAAAACAATAAAAAAATACCACCTGAAGGAATAATAATTTCACATTTCAATAATTATAACATGTGTCAGAATGTCGTTGTCAATAAGCCAAACTCCCTTGATTAAGCTTTTATGGAACATAATCAGTCAACCAATAATAGGGCCAATTGGGAATATTAGGATACGATGAATTCTTTATCATATAATGCTTAAAATTATAGACGCTAACCTATTAAGGGGCAAAAGAATCCAGATATCAACGTAAAAAATCGGTCGTCGAATATTAGGTCATCAATCTCAATTCTTATGCCCTTCCAATCAACCGGTCCGTTCCACTAGCATTTAAACGAGCATTATGAATAGCAGAATAATTGGGAACAACAATGAGTGCCGGAGTTGCTTCACAATTTGGCGCTTTAAGTAATACCGAAGGGCAGAAACCCACGAATTTACATATGGACGAATGAAGAAGGCGGTGAGATAACGTATAATAGGTACATGGAAACAAGGCATTCAGGCCATGCAGTATACGGCACAGGCAAACCGTCGTCCACTAGGCAGTTGACTTATATTGTTTAGAATCTATTACAAGAGGATTTTATGAACCCTGTTGTTGAAACAAACACTGGTAAAGTCCGTGGCTTCGAAAGGTCAGGTTTAAAAATTTTCTTAGGAATACCCTTTGCTGCCCCTCCTGTTGGCCATCGGCGCTGGCTTGCTCCGCAACCTGTTGCTCCGTGGACAGGGATAAGAGCTACGGAGAATTTTGGTCCTGTTGCTCCTCAGATAAAAGATACTTCAATCATGGAAAATCCTCTGGATGCAAGTTATAAAATCGACATGAGTCTCGGTACGGAGCCAGCAGGCAACGAAGATTGCCTTTACCTAAATATTTGGTCTTCAGGATTAGATAACGACCGTAGACCCGTAATGGTTTGGATTCATGGAGGAGGTTTCAGTACCGGCACGGGATCATCAGCTCTTTACAATGGTGGAGTACTGGCTGGTCGCGGAAATGTCGTGGTAGTTACTATTAATTATAGGTTAAATATTTTCGGATTTTTAAGATTGAAAGATATTACCCAAGGTGGAATACCCTCTACTGGTAATGAGGGAATCCTGGATCAGATTGCCGCTTTGAAATGGATTCACGATAATATAGAATCTTTCGGAGGTGACCCAAACAATGTGACTGTCTTTGGACAATCAGCGGGGGGTGCCAGTATTTCCGGATTGCTTGGCCTATCCTCAACGAAAGGAATATTTAATAAGGCTATTTGCCAAAGCGGTTCTTATAACTCTTTCGTAACATTAGATGAAGCAAATCGATATTCGGAATATTTACTTCACCGGCTTAATCTGGATGTCAGCCAGGCAAAGGCAATACGTTCACTAACCTCGGAACAATTGCTTGATGCCTATATAAATTCGTTTCCTCTTCCAAAAGACATACGCAGTCCGTTTCCGGTAGTTGATGGTGAGATATTCCTAAAACCACCGATCGAAAGTATAAAAGCCGGATCGGCAGATGGGATACCCTTATTGGCTGGTACAACACTAGATGAATGGAGGGCCTGGCTAATAATTGATCCAGCGCTGAGAAACCTGAATGAAGCCCACATGTTAAAGCGGTTAAATAGAATGATGCCGAACTCTGATATAGCTGGGATGGTAGAGAAGTACAGGAGGTTACTTGTTCATCAAGGAGTAACTCCTACTCCATCTGAAATCTACTTACGTTTGATGTCGGCGCGCTTGTTTTGGATACCAACTTTCAGGATGCTCGAAGCACAAGGGCACTGGTGTAATTCGGTTTATAACTATATGTTAGCTTGGAAATGGCCATTTCAAGGCGGAAATTTAAGAGCATGTCACGGAATTGATATCGGCTTTATTTGGAATGCCTATCAGGTTGATTCCTTCGGCCTGAACTCAGGAGTTAATGTGCTCTCAACGAATATGCAGGAAGCGTGGCTTGCATTCACACATAGCGGCAATCCTTCTTGTAAAACGCTGGGAGTATGGCCTGCCTATAGAATGCATCGAAAGACTGTAATGCTTGATAAGGAATATTGGGTTGAGGAGTCGCCTTTTGAAGAAGAGCGTCACATTTGGGATTCAACACCGGATGACGCATT
>CAYRFN010000345.1:0-2669 GCA_964423495.1 uncultured Desulfobacteraceae bacterium | reverse complement strand
TCCATAGGTTATGGCTACCATAATTACCTTTTCTGGGGGTGAACATTTGTTAAAAAGCCAAACAGTTACAAAAGCTACAATAAACTTTACATTTTTTCTGTATTGTGAATAAGGTGCATAAAACTTTTATAGGGTAGAGCCGTGACATTAAAAAGAGGGCTTTTGGTCGTTTTCGAGGGTATTGATGGATCTGGTAAAACAACCCAGGCCAACTTACTCTTTGGTTACCTCAAGAAAAAAGGATTTGACGTCGTTCTTTCAAAAGAACCCACCGATAGTATATATGGACAAAAAATTCAAAAACTGGCACAAGGTGAAAGGGCCTTAATAAAGCCCATGGATGAATATCACCTTTTTATAAATGATCGAAGGGTCCATGTTGAAAACCTAATAAATCCTGCCCTCAAACAGAAAAAAATAGTGATTTTGGACCGCTATTATTTCTCTACTATCGCCTATCAAGGTGCTTTGGGTCTGGACCCGAAAAAAATAAAGACAGAGAATGAATCATTCGCTCCAATACCCGAGATAGTTTTTTTATTCAAGGTGTCTCCAAGTGTTGGCCTTAGAAGGATTCAGAAAGGGAGAAATGAAAGGCCGAATCTGTTTGAACAGGAAAAATATTTGGCAAAAGTGAATCTGATATTCGATTCATTGAAAGATAATTATATGGTCCCTATTAATGGGATTGAAAAAATAAAAGACATCCACAATGCAATTGTAAACATAATCAAGGACACTATTGATCATTACCTTATAAAAGCTGAAGAAATATAACCCCTTTTATCCTCTTTTGTCTAAGACTATGCCTAATATGAAGGGCATGGGGCCCTCTTTTAAGAACCGAGAAATTGGCTGCTTGATTGTGAATATTCCTGCTGCCTAAGGCGGGCGGAGAGGCTGCTATGTTTGACGCTAGGAGGCTGCACGGGGCAAAAATCCAGAAAATCCGCTGCCCGCCTTAGTTTTTCTGACCGCTGAGTCCGGAGCGCCTGCCTAGTCGGTTTCTTAAAAGAGGGCCCCATGCCCTTCTAAGTACAAAACCTTTTGAACGTTACAAATTAATTATTAAGGGAGAAAATCCTATGAATTCTCTTCACTATAAAACTACACGGGAATTGGTCAAACTTATCCGTTCCAAAGACCTTTCTACAGTGGAACTGATGGAAGTGACACTAAAGAGAATCGAGGCCATAAACCCGACCCTCAATGCCTTTGTTGTTATTCGGGCAGAAGAGGCCATGGAGGAGGCAAAGGCCTTGGACAAACGTGTCCTCTCTGGGGAAGACCCAGGCCCTTTAGCCGGGATCCCTATTGGAGTAAAGGACCTTGAAGACGTAAAAGATATGGTCACAAGTTTTGGCTCAATACCTTACAAGGACAATCTTGCCCATCAGGATTCCGTTCAAGTGTCTCGACTTAAGGCTTCTGGGGCTATCGTAGTCGGCAAGACAAATACACCCGAATTTGGATTTACCGGCTTTACAAAAAATAGGCTCTACGGAGTCACACGAAATCCATGGAATATTGAGCATACACCAGGCGGTTCTAGCGGAGGTTCTGCTGCAGCGGTTGCGGCAGGCATGGTTCCACTTTCAACCGGCTCCGATGCCGGTGGCTCAATCAGAATTCCTGCCTGTTATTCGGGATGTTTTGGATTTAAGCCTTCCTATGGGAGAATTCCTTTAGGGCCTCTATCCTTGCAACACATGAGCCGCATGTTGGTACCTGGACCACTAAGTAGGTCTGTTGGCGATTCGGCCCTTTACTTAGATTGCGTGGCTGGATATCATCCTATTGATCCTGATTCCCTCCCTCACCCTGGAATATCCTATGTGGAAAGCCTTAATAAACTTCGCACACCTTTAAGAATCGGTTTCAGCCCTACCTTGGGATATGCTCGTGTCAAGCAAGATGTTATGGATTTGGTGGAACAAGCCGTAAGCTCCTTTGAACAAATGGGGCACACTGTTGAAATCTGGAAAGGGAAACTACCGGATGTTAGTCAAGTATGGTCTGATCTATTTAATTGTGATATCTATGCCCAGATTCATAAGGATCTGGACAAAATTCGTCCGCAATTGGGAAGGACACTTGTGGAATCTCTGGATCAGGTTATAGGGCTATCAGTAAAAGATCAAATTGAAAATCAGAAGGTTCGAACAAAGTTGAATCAATCTCTTTTAGAGATCTTCGACCGCTTTGATCTCCTCCTAACCCCTACCATGCCTACTGAGGCATTCGCGGCCAAAGGGCCACCACCCATAGAGATTGACGGCCACCCCATTCCTTTATTAGGTGCAGTTGCCTTTACTTATCCCTTCAATCTGTCTGGCCACCCCGCTGCAACTGTCCGAGTTGGACTGACAAAAAAGGGTCTTCCGGCAGGTCTACAGATCATTGCGCCCAGGCACCGCGATGATCTGGCACTCCAGGCCGCTTATGCTTATGAACTGGCATGTCCATGGAATAATCAATGGCCTGAAGATTTTTGAAAAATGCTCTCTATTATCTATTGATTAAGAACAGAAGGGCTTGCCTGTCGGTAAGACAGGGGCATAAGGTTCTCTTTTAAGAAATCCGTCCCTCCTATGACTGGATCAAAAACCCCTAAGTGTTAACCATAGATCAAGAACAGAAAGGCAGGACATGGGGCTCTCTTTTCAGAA
>CAYRFN010000344.1:0-2681 GCA_964423495.1 uncultured Desulfobacteraceae bacterium | reverse complement strand
AGTCAATAATAAACTGTTTCAAAGTATAAACTGCCGCGTAGCGGCTTACTTGAACCCACGGGTGAACTTGAGCACAAAAACCCGCGCCAAATTACCCTTATCGTAAAAGGGCACTAACTATACTCTGCGCCTTAAACAATTGCGCATAACTTTTTCAATGTTTTGTTTCCTGAAATCCAATTATTAAAAACAAACTCGATTGCATCTGAAACACTTTCTAAAGAAGGGAAATACCGATTATGAACTGCAAGCCTTCGTGTGTGTGAGTTTCCAGACACGTTCAATGGGATTTAATTCGGGACTATAAGAGGGTAGAAACATCATTTCAAATTTCTCTGAACATTTTTCGCGCCAAGGTTTATGTAGTTTGGCATGGTGATATCGGGCATTATCAGTGATAACAATCACTTTACGCTCTGAATGGGAGCTAACTCTCCGTAAATACTTGAGAAAAATAAAGAATGTTTCACCGTTAAATTTATCCCATTCAGATTTATATGCAAATTTTCCATCACGGAGCCTTACCGCTCCATAGTAGCCAACACCGGCACGTGTAGGATGATGCATTAGAACAGGTTCTTTAATTTCCGGCGGTATCCACATGCGACAACGCGAACCGTATTGTTGAAAATGAACTTCATCAAGTGCCCAAATATCGTATTCATCATCCTTTAAGAGCTTTAGAATTTTTTTTAAAGGCTTCCTTTTTAGAGGGATCAGAATTAGCTATCTTTGAACGAGGTTTCCTAAGCCGGAACCCCAATTGTCTGAATAACCGTTGACATTGGCGTACTCCTAATTGGATCCCAAATTGTTGTTTTACATAAGCCGATAGTGTTTTGCCATCCCATAAATTTACTGATAGTCCAACATCTAGAGGTGACTTACGTAATGCTTTTTCAATTTGACAAATCTGTTCTTGATCCAACCTTCGGGGTCTGCCAGGTCTATCTGCATCAGCAAGCCCGGCAAGGCCTTCGGCTTCGAATCTCTGAACCCAGTAAGCAACTGTCCTCGATGAATCTCCAAGGAACTGAGCTGCCTGTCGGCTACTCATGCCTTGAGCAACTAAAAGTATTGCATGAAGCCTGTGATCATATCGAGCTTCATATGTTCGCCGGATTTCATCTTGCAAGATGAAAATAACGTTTTCACGATCTGTTATCTTTGATGCTTTCATAAAAAGCATCATAACATATATTTTTTAATTGCGCAATTAATTATGACGTTCAGTATATTTTGGTGTTCCGGTGTTACCAGGGGCGTGAAAGGGAGCCAAAATCAAGGAGAAAAAAGGGGCCAGTTTAGAGGATGTGTAGAGGTATCCATTCCGGCTTGAACTAGATTCACTGGAAGTGGGTAGGAAAAGCCGGCCCGGGCGGCGGTAAGTGCCGTGGATTCTCATTTTGTTGTTTGATCAGGCTCTGTTATGCTTTTTTCTATAACTTGGTCCCTCCAGTATAAAGACCTCGGAGTTGTAAACAAGACGGTCGGCGATCGCTGTGGCAACAGTAGTGCTGTCAAAGATCTTTCCCCAGTCAGCAAAGGGGAGATTAGTCGTTATAATAGTAGACTTTTTTTCATGCCTTTGACTGATGACCTGGAAGAAAAGATTTGATCCCTGTGTGCCCAGCGGAAGATATCCTATTTCGTCACAAACAAGGAGGTCTGGAGATTGATAATAGTGGAGCTTCTTTAGAAGCGAGTGATCGGCTTCAGCTGCAATGAGATGATTGATGAGGTCCATGGAGGTGGTAAAGAGGGTCTTAATATTGGCCTGTGTTGCAGCATAAGCGATACACTTGGCCAGGAAGCTCTTTCCCACACCGGGATTGCCGATGAGAATAATATCTTTTTTCTGGCTGACAAAATACATTGCCATGAGGTCGATGATCCTGCTTTTCTGTTTTTTTCGGGAGCTATGGAAGTTGAAGTCAAACTGATCGATGGTGGATTTTTCACAAAGCTTTGATTGCTTGAAACGCAGAGCGATACTATTTCTTGTCCGTGCCTCCAACTCAAGGTCAAGGAGATGGTCAATAAAAAAGGGGACGTTGTTTCTGAATGAACTTGACAATTTGTATCAAATTGGATAAAAGGTTTTTATGCCCCGACAACCAAGACTAGATGCCCCCGGCACCTTGCACCATGTGATGGGCCGAGGCATTGAAAGAATGAAGCTATTCAGGAATAATCATGACCGGGAGGATTTCATCAACCGCATAGAAGAAATATGCTTGGAGAGATCATGGATTGTTTATGCTTGGGCACTGTTATCGAACCATTTTCACCTTTTAGTGAGAACGTGCAATCAACCGTTATCCAAGAATATGAGGAGACTCCTTACCGGATATGTGATCAATTTCAATCGACGTCATAGGCGCTATGGACATCTTTTTCAAAACAGATATAAATCTATTATTTGTGAGGATGATCCATACTTACTTGAGCTGACAAGGTATATCCATCTCAATCCGTTAAGGGCGGGGGTTTTGGAAAATTTAAAAGCCCTCAGCACTTATGCCTGGACAGGACATTCCGCAATCTTGGGAAAGTTGAAGAGGGAGTGGCAGGACACTGATACGATTTTGGCTTATTTTGGCAGGAGAAGGAGAGAGGCTATTTTGGGCTACAATCGATTTGTCGAACAGGGTATTTCGAAGGGGAGGAAGCCAGAGCTG
>CAYRFN010000343.1:0-2731 GCA_964423495.1 uncultured Desulfobacteraceae bacterium | reverse complement strand
TCATAGGGAAGTTCCGGTGGCCACATTCTTTCCCATGTTCTTCCTTCCATGTTTTTCCCTCCTTTTCATATTGGAATTCTAATTCGTTAATTTTACCTTGGAGCGGGACTCTTTAATAATTTAATAAATTATAGCGCAATCAAAAGCTACTGAATTTTTAAAGAGTGCCCCACTTTCATACTGGCAAACTTATAGTGCCTGTTCGCTCTCGGCATCGCCTTGAACCGTTGATTTATCTTAAAAGGTCAATTATGGCCTCAAAATAGGACCTCTAAGGGTTAAAATACCTCCTCCCCACTCGACCTTTCTGATCATTTCTTTGTCTCCCTTTCAAATCAAATACCTATCGACCAAGTTCAGCGGCAAAGGCGATTTACTCTTGCTCCCACGCCATCAGCGTCCCATTCAATGCAACCCCGAACACAGGAGAATGCACATGCAGCAGAGCCATCAAGACCAGAATCCACCATGCGGTCACTATTGTGATACTGAATGCTACAACAAGCCGGAGAAAAACGGTCATGATAAAAAGTTGTGACAGTGGCCTATCTCGCAATGCCACCTAACAATAAACTGAGGGGCGCGACGATAGGAGCGTCCCGCTCAAGCGCCAGGTTGGGCCATGGATTTATTTATATGAATTGCTTCTGCATGCAATTTTAGGCCGAGTGCGCCTATTACTTTAAGGATTGTGTCGAAACCTGGGCTTCGTTCCCCAGAGAGAGCTTTGTAAAGACTTTCACGGGATAAGCCAGCATCGCGTGCAACCTGTGTCATACCTTTGGCCCGGGCTATATCGCCCAAAGCTTTAGCAATAAAGGCCGCATCACCTTTTGCTTCCTCAAGGCATGCTTCAAGATAGGCTGCCATTTCATCTGGGGTGCGGAGATGCTCTGCAACATCGTATCGAGTAGTGACGGTTTTAGCCATAATATACACTCCTAAAGATTTCGTGCTAGACGCAAGGCGGTTTTGATATCCTTAGCCTGCGAACGTTTGTCGCCACCAGCCAAAAGAAATACCACCTTCCGCCCATGCTTTTTGTAATACACCCGATAGCCGGGTCCATAATCAATCCACATTTCCGATACACCTTCACCAACTGGTTTAACGTCTCCCGGATTTCCAGTCGCTAATCTTTCAATTCGGACAAGGATACGAGCACGTGCCCTGATATCATGCAATCCATCGATCCATTTGGCAAAAGTTTCTGTTTTGCGAATTTCCATCATGATTAGAGTGTAGCCACGTGGCTACAAATTGTCAACGAGAAATTTATAGTGCTGTCATTTAGGTCCGTCCCATCGTCCTCTTCAGCGGGCGCGGTTTTTGCGCTCCACTGAAAGAGATGGTTCGGCATGTCTCTTAATCGGATAATGTTTTGTGTTTTGGGGTCTGTTTTGGGGTCGGGCCGTGATAACCTATTGATTAATCAACAATAATATCAAAATTGACCTTATAGGGCACCGAAGGCTCTCGAAGTATGATTGGATGTTACCGTATAATTCAGGATGGTCAACCCGTACCGTCTCCTGGCCTGATAAAGCCAGTAAAGCCAACGGCGACGGTCCCTTGCAAATTTGAGCAAGAATTCCCTTTTATAGCAACAATGCATGATGTGCCAAAGATAACCGGGAATAAAATGCCTCTATTACTCATGATCTATATGGCGTTTTTTAGCATCAAAAATGGCAATATAGGGCCTATTTAAGACCATATTTTTAACCTTTATCCAAATATATCATATCCTTATCACGGCCCGACCCCATTTCAAGACAATATCTACAGAGTATTACTCTCTGTCCCAGTTTTTCTTCTGACCCGTTCCGCCCGCATGGCAAGCAGCAGAAAAATGAAACCCAGAGCCATAAAGACCTGAATTGCCAACACCTGACCCAAAATAAAGGATTGGTTGGCGAGTTTTTGTGCTAGTTCGGGATGGATTGCAAAGCCGGGTGCACTGGCGAGGCCGCATGCCTGCCATGCCGCGGAAAAGAAACACAAACCCGCTCCCAACTGCCGGTCGGCCACCCGTTGGCGTTCCGGTGCCAAGCTTGGACGACTGCGCGCCCAAAACCAGACCAAACCTATGAAAAGGATAATAAACAGGCATCCAATGACCGCGAAAAGCAAGAGCGGGAGGCCCAAATCAAAATGAAAACGGATAGCATGGTAGGTAAAATAGATCACTTCGATACCAAGAAGCGGCAGCAGAACAGGGCCCACGCTTTTAGTGGCAGGGAACAAGCGTGCTCCACCTGCGGCAAGGAGAATCGCACCAAGAGGCAAACCCGCCGTAAAATACAATAATAGAAGCCCGCCATTGTTATCCCAGAATGAAATTAGTACACGAGGCCCAACCTCGGTAAGTGTGTCAAAAAACAGCCTGATGAGAACCGGGGCGCCAAGTATGAGCAGGAGGCTGCAAATCACCATCAGGACTCCGGGAAGTTGAAAACCGGACCGACTAACGTTCGAGGGCTTGAGTTCTTGCTCTGCTCCATTATGATGTAAATTGATTTCGTTCATAAGCTTTCCTCTTGTCGTAATTAAATCACCACAACCCCTTTAACTCTAAAATTACACTTGCGATAATTGTTGATTTCCGTTTCATTATTTTTATGCCTAACGGAAAGCTCACCTGCCGGTGGGAAGCGTAGCGGAACACTGGTCAGAGTTCCAGGTAGAAGCACCGGTTACCCGGCGCTCCCCCCACAGACCCGGACTTGAA
>CAYRFN010000342.1:0-2752 GCA_964423495.1 uncultured Desulfobacteraceae bacterium | reverse complement strand
TCCGCCCGCCGTAGCGAAGTGATGTCCCTTTGGCCTTGCAGTTGACGTCTCGTTTTTGAAAAGAGAGCCCCATGCTCTGCCTCTCTGTGTTTAGCCATGGTTAACACTTAGGGGTTTTTGATCCCGCTAAAAAAATCCTTCATGCTTGTAGAATGCCCATTGGGGGCTAACTATGGATACGATAGATGGACATCTGCATATGGGAAAGGCAAAACTGAAAATATCATTTCTCGGACTAATTCTGATTATAACCATTGGTTTTTGTTTTCCTACCTTTGCATTTTCAGAGACTGTCTCTTTACCCTTAACCCTGGATTATACTCTTCTCAGATCTTTGACCATTCATTCTGCGTTTTCAGATCCAGGACTGACGGCCATTTTGCTCGATGAGTACGATGGGTGCACTAAAATAATTGCCTCCGAACCACACTTTTCGAGAAGTGGTTCTTTTGTTCGCTTTGAGACCAAAGTCAATATCAGGTCCGGTGCGCTTATTGGAGACAAATGTCTTATGCCGGTTATTTGGGAAGGCTATCTGGTTTTGTATCAAAAACCTAAAATTGATAATGAAAAATGGCTGTTGTCCTTTGAAACAGTTGAGTCGTTTATCTATAATAAAGATCATCAACCAGCCAAGGTTGCCGCCATTATCTGGTACTTTATCGAATCATGGGTCTATGATTATCTCAAAAATATCACGATTGATCTTGGTCCGCCAATATCCGACCTTAAATCTTTTTTACTACCCTTGTTTACCAAAGAAGTGAGCCATAATATCCAAAAGATGCTTGACAGCATGCGTCCAGGTGAAATCCATACAACACCGAAGGCCTTGAAGATAGATATTCTTGTTAATTTAGAAAAAGAATATAAAGAAGAAAGAGATATAATCAATGAAACCATTTCCCAACAAGAATTGGAAAATTTTATCCGGATCTGGGAAACATGGGATTCATTTCTTGTCCAGATGATCACTGCCTTGGCCGAAGAGCCGCTCTCAAAGGAGGACCGTGACCTATTGCTGGATTTGGTATTAGAAACCAGGCACCAATTTGTCGCACAATTATCGGAAAAAACATGGGAAAACGATTTTGTACGGGAACAATTTGTCAGCGTATGGCAGCAAATATCACCCATATTAAGAAAACACCTGGGGGATGAACCCTCTGAAAACCTGTTGGGCTATCTTGCTTTTTTTACTGCATCTGACGCATTATCGGCCCTTGACAAGATCGGCCCAACCGTCGGTGTTGAAATAAGTCGAAATGGTTTGATCCGTCTGGCTCGTATGTTAGACAGTCAACTCGAAACGCTCACTTATCTGCCCGACGTCGATGACAAGCTAAGGCGCACTCTTGGATTTGAGCCAACAAAGGAACCAACCGATACCGTTTTCGAAAAAGAAGAAATAGAGATTGAAATCGAGGATAACGCTCTGGATAGCAATGACAACAATCTATCAAAAGTAATTTCTTCCATTTTTTGTAAACCCGTTTGGGCAAAAGCAATAAAGTCGATCCCAAAACTGAAACAAATAAGAGAGTGGCTCGTTCAAAAAGAAGGGGTAACTAATTATATTGATAGAATAAAAGGTCTTTTAGATAGATCAGTTTTAAATGTTTTGGAAAAAGGCAAACTTTCAAAGAAATACCATACAATTTATCAACAGACTGTTCTATCAACGGCGTGGCAGGAAAGCTGTTTTCGCCAGTTTAGAACAAAGAATAAACGTTTGACCTATATTCGCTCTTACAATGGCACATCTGTAGGACTCATGCAGATCAATGAGCGTGTATGGCGTGGTGTTTATAACCTAAATCATTTACGATGGAATATCAAATATAATGCCTTAGCCGGTTGCGAAATTATCGATCTCTATTTTAGGAGATATGCCTTAAGAAAGATTGACCAAATTAACCCTTTCACCGAAATGAAGTTGGCGGGGGTTATTTATGCCATGTATAATGGCGGACCAGGACAATTCAAAAAGTTCCTAAATCGTTGTAAGAACAATAAATTTTATTCAAGCGATAGGCTTTTTAGAGAAAAGTTCACCTGGGTGATAAATGGTCAGTGGAATAATATCAATAAGTGTCTGATTTAAAGCTAATTGGCTTTAAATTTCCTGATTAGTCTTGTATATTAAATATTTGAGGCAAGGCTTTGTCTATAATCTTAAGGAAATGAAAAAATGAAATGTCGTTATCACTCCAACCGGGAAGCCCGTGTGATATGCCAAAAGATGGAGTTTGGGTATTGCCAGGAGTGCTTGGATAATTGTGAGGCCTGCACAGATCCCTGTGGGCATTGTAAATTCAGGCCGTCATGTATTATATGGGAGCTCTGTCGAAAGAGTGAAAGGCGCTATCAGCTGTAGGAATTAGCCAAGGGTGAGAACAAAGTAAGTCATTAAAATCAGTCACACAAAGCTAATTTCCATAAACTTTCAGCCCGAAAAACAAGTTCTTATCACTTCACTTTAACTTCACTTATCACTCTTTCATATCTTTTCCTCAATCTTGCTGCGATAGATAGCAATATATTTATATATTTTACTTAATATATTATGATTATGACAAATTGTTAATAATTTTAAACCTGGATTATTGACTTGAAATAAAATGAGTTGCCTATCATACTTCCTGACCAAGGGACATATTAACGGATAGGTTGAGAGAATTGGCAAACAAGATCAACACTCTTTTTATCGCATTAGGCAGCAGGCTTAAGGGTGTCCCGGAGGTCCTTACCC
>CAYRFN010000341.1:0-2760 GCA_964423495.1 uncultured Desulfobacteraceae bacterium | reverse complement strand
ACCAATGATGTTCTAGGGCGCCATGAGCGACCCTCTATATGTGTTTGGTGCAGACATGTTATTGCACCAGTATCTTCGAACCCAAGCCGGATCATGGTGACGGAAGAACGGTGGTTCATCCGGTTGTTCGGCAATGAAAAATATTGTCAGGGGTACCTTTGTCCCTTGACTTTGGGGGCCTTATATGTGTGTTAGGCTGAACGATTAGACCAAGAATCAGCTTTCACTCTTGTGAGAAATTGGTTGCGCTTCAACTTCCATTATTTTATACGCGAGGTTCAGCATTTCTCTATCAAGATTAGCCTTGATTGATGTTAGTGTTGTATGCATAACTACCGTTATTGCATATAGCCAAATAGGAATCTTTGGATCTTCAGTAGCATTTTGAATCCAACCACTGAGCGCTTCTTTTGTTGAAAAGGCTACTACCCAATCTAGAAATGCCTTTCTTTGGTTTTCATCAAGCGAATCAAGGTATGTTCTAAAGGTAAAGTCCGTTTTCCTTATATCATGTACTAGTGAGTTCCTGAGTTCTGACAGTTTTTGAATAAATCTGCAATGATCCTTTTGAAGGAGGCCAAGTGCTTCAGCAAATCTAATCTTGCCCGAGCGTGCGTCGCCCAATTCAAGGCGCTGGAAAATTCGAAGAAGGCGCTTATCTATTGATGATGCTAGTTGCTGCGAAACTGCCGCCTCTATAAGCGCGTGTATCTTAATCACGAATGACCAGTCATCTTCCTGCAACAACATCTGGAGGAATCCTTCACGGAGATGCAATTCTTTTTCTGATTGCTTAAGCAAGGCGAACATGCCTTTCATAATCTCATCAATGGTTTTATTCATGCCATGACCTCGTTCCGCCTAGTGTTGCTCTTCAGCCGCGGCGTTTGGCTGTCAGCTGCAAGAGCTTGGTTATATACTCGGTACCAATAAATCTTGAAAATTATTTCCTTCAGTAGCCATATGCTCAACCTTGGAGTCTGATCTTACCAAAAAATCCTCGAGTTGAGATACTGTTTCAACAAAGACAGACCATTCAATGTTTGAAACAATTGAGTTTTGGCTGTGTGCTAATTCATTTCTAATTTTCTCAGCTTGCTTTACGAGTGTACCAAACCAATTCTTTGAAATATCAAACTCTTTGATAAAATCATCTGACCTTTTTAATAGCCCACTCTTATCACAAAATTGCAAACATTCTAACAAGGAAAGATCTTGGTTATTTCCTTTTCGCTTTTCATAAATATCGCGAGCATCTTTTATGCGATTATCCGAAATAGAATTTTCCCATTTATTATCTGGGTAGAAATGATTAATCCACAAATTAAGGTGCATCTCAAATAATGAAATCATTCCAAATAGATAAATTCTAACTGGGGGTTTATTAATGTCAGCTTTCGTTATAATTCCAATAATGTGCTTTCCATACAGGACGAATACAAAGCCTCTGTTTTTCAATGCGATAAAAATATCAGCTATTGGTGTTGAATCGGATATTAAAAGTTCCGTTTCAATTACTTTGACATACTTTCCAAGTTCACCATTCTCCAATTCATCAGTTACCACATAACCGACAACCTCTCCACCCTCGATTTCTTTTACTCCGGCGACATCAAATTCCCTGATCTTTAGGGCATTCTTAGCATGCTCAGCTATCGAATCTGCTGGGCAGCAAAGCAAAGGTTCATAAATACTCTTTGCAGTAACATTATCAATAAATATTTTCTTAAGTGCCGAGAACCTAGTACCCTTTCTCCGATATCCAGTTACAGGTGATATCCATAATTGATAGCCCATGATAAACCTCCTGTATAAAACGTCTGGCATCAAGCGCGCCACTTAGCGATACCTACTTGGCATGGTTGGGGGATTAAAATAATTAAATTATACCTCGAAATCTTCTGAAGAAGAAGATGTACTATTGAGGGTTTCAAGTGATAAAACTGTTGTCGTAATAAATTGTGTGTCCGGAATGTACAACTCCTCTAGAGGTCGTATGCCCAAAAGATATTCGTGAACCATTTTTTTATACTGTGCATCGTCAAACCTCTCCCACGATGGTGAAGTAACAATCCATTTTTCTGGGGTGTTGTGTTCTTGCTCACGATCATCGTCGGCGAGCTCAATTAGACCTTGCCGGGTACGTTGAGCTAGGTCCACCGCATCGGGCAACTCTTTCTCAAAGACAAACATCGATCCAAATTGTATAGCCCCCCATAGCCCAAAGATGAAAACAACAATCTTCATAGCTATAGCACCCTTCTTCCCAACCATTATTATAATCTCACCAATTCGTCTTACTACTTCCAAGGATGTGAAACCATGCTGGACAGATTCCTGTTCTGATAAGGGCTGATCTTTCTTGATTATCACGTCGTTATCGGTCAGGCCGGCATCGGCCATTATCTTACCACATTCCTCTCGAACTATATTACGTATTTCCTCTTCAGTCATATTTTCTGTTCCCCCAGCAAATAAATGTATCGCAAATATGAAGTATATTACCCAACAAAACTTCATTTTTACAATAATATAATCCCAAAAAGGATGCTATATACAATAAAGCGGTATAATAGATAAAGAAGTTATAAAACTACTGTAATATTACCTCTTATACTTCAAATTGGCAAGTATGTTGAAACAAAAACTGCATCTTCGTTGTTTATACAATTGCAAGGCCGTTTAGGAGGGATTTATGAATAAGAACAAACCTAAATTATTAGATCAACTTCGGGAGGCTCTCTGTCTCAAACATTATTC
>CAYRFN010000340.1:0-2780 GCA_964423495.1 uncultured Desulfobacteraceae bacterium | reverse complement strand
CGAAGGGACATCACTAACGCTATGGCGGGCGGAGGGTTAAGTCAGTACTTTGCCTTTATGGTGGCTATGACATCAACCTCCGTAAGTTGCCGCCCGCCTGAGAAGCAACTTAACTCAAATAACCAGCAACCAATTTTTCGTTTTCTGAAAAGAGAGCCCCATGTCCTGCCTTTCTGTTACTAATCTATGGTTAGGGCATAGGGGGCGTTCGATCCCGCTATACGCTATAGGCGGGACGACTTTACTTAATGGAGATCCCCATGTCCATTACTGTCTTATTTTCAAAGAGCTAAATTATTATTTATTAGTAAGTTTAAAAATGCTATATATCTTATAGAATTATCTAAAAAAAATCAAAGTTTTCCTTTTTATATGAAAACAAGCTAAAAATCCAGCGGTTCCGGGAAGGTCGACCTCACCATTTCCCTTAAAAAATGGTTCCCCGCACGAATGAGTTCTGGATCGGACCCCATTATTTTTTCTGCTTCATTTTTTGCAGCAAGCAATAATTCTGGTTCCCTGAACATCTCTGCAAAATCCAGTTCACCTACCCCAGCCTGTCTGATCCCCATCAATTCACCATAACCACGCATCTCGAGATCTTTCTGCGCTATTTCAAAACCATCATTACTTTCTACCAAAATCTTTATCCTTGTCAGGGTCTCCTTTGATAACCCTTTGGACAACATAAGCAGACATAGACCTTTTTGGGGACCTCTGCCTACGCGGCCCCTCAATTGATGAAGCTGGCTTAAGCCAAACCGTTCAGGATGTTCAATCACCATTACCGTGGCCCCTGGAGCATGGACACCCACCTCAATCACCGTCGTTCCGACCAAAAGATCTGTTTTACCGTTCCGAAACTGCTCCATAATCAGATCTTTTTCATCAGGAGTCAGGCGACCATGGATCAGGTCAATATGAAACGGTGGATCAAAAATCTTTCTCAACTTGACATACATTTCAATGGCATTCTTTAGGTCCATATCCTCTGACCCTTCAATAACAGGACATATAACCATTGCCTGTTGTCCCGCAGTCATCCTCTGTTTCAGGATGTTGTAAACGTCCCTCTTTTGACTTTCATCCACAAAGTGGGTCTCGACCGGCCGGTGTCCTTCAGGATATTCTTTGATCATAGATATATCTACGTCAGCATACACAGTCATAGCAAGGGTCCTGGGAATCGGAGTTGCCGTCATAACAAGAAGATGGGGGTTTACACCTTTTCTGTCCAATAAGACTCGCTGTCTGACCCCAAATCTATGTTGTTCATCAATCACCACCAGGCCCAATTTCCTGAAAAAAATCCCTTCCTGAATCAAGGCCTGTGTCCCGATCATTAAGTTGTGCTCCCCATCCGCAATCTTCTCATATATATTGAGACGATCAGACTTCTTTAGCCTTCCGCTCAATAGAACGGGATGAAATCCCATTCTCTTAGACATATTTGAAAAATATGCATAGTGTTGTTGTGCCAGAACCTGGGTTGGGACCATTATTGCCACCTGATAATTGTTAAGAATAGTCATATATGCTGCGGCCGCTGCAACAACGGTCTTGCCACATCCCACATCCCCCTGAAGAAGTCGATTCATTGGCTTACCGCTGCTTATGTCTTTTAGCATTTCTTTTATGGCCTTTACCTGATCATCCGTTAAGCTGAATGGAAAAAATCCCTCAAATTGGTGCACCAGGTCTTCAGGGATTGAGAAAATTATGCCCTTTCTCCTCTCCCGGGTCTTTCTCCTAAAGGCAATGTTAAGCATAACATTAAAAAAGCTATCAAATGTAAGCCTTTGGTGGTCCTTTGTCCTGAGTTGATTTAGCAGATCAATTGATGATCCTTCAGCCGGAAGATGAATACCTCTGATGGCCTCTATAAGCTCAGGGAGACCAATTCGACGTATTATATCCTTTGGAATAGCATCTACCAAACTCACTTGATATTTATCCAATACCTGCCGGATAGTGGACCGTAAAACTCGCCCTGAAATCCCATCTATAGCCGGGTAGACAGGATAAAAGCCCAAAACCCCTTCCTTGTTTTCTGGTTGCACTAAGGTAATATCAGGGTGAATCATCTGTTTTATGCCATTACTCTTCTGGATATTCCCATAGGCAATAAGTTCTAAACCCTTAACAGTGAATCGACTGAGATGAGCCTTTTTATACTGAAACCACAAAAGATCCAGATTGCTGGTTTCATCTTCAATTGTAATCTTAAATAAACGCTTTCCACTTCGGAAAAATCTCTCCTCCCTGCCAGAAACAACCTTTCCTTTAACCAATACTGCATGATCCTTTATAGCCTTGCTAATGGGCAGGATAATGCTTCTATCTTCATAACGAATAGGAGTAAAAAACATAAGATCAAGGATGGTATGAAGGCCTTTCTGGGCCAGAAGTACAGCCCTCTTTGGCCCTATCCCTTTCAAAGACTTAAGGGGCCGGTTCAGTTCATGGATCTGTTTCAGGTGGTTAGTAGGAGGTATAATCATTGAAATTGATTAACAAATCGTATTCTGGCTGACAAGAGAAAAGATTTGACAATAATATAGGCAGATAATAGAAGAATTAAAGTTCGATGTAATACTTTAGCTCTTTGAAAATAAAGGTAGGAAAGCCTACCTGTGCGTCGCACAAAGACACGCATTGGCAGATAGGTCTTCTATAATGAATTACAGGGACATATGGATCTCCTTTAAGAAAGTCGCAGTTAATCAAGGCAGGACATGGGGCTCTCTTTTCAAAAACGAGACGTCAACTGCAAGGCCGAA
>CAYRFN010000339.1:0-2784 GCA_964423495.1 uncultured Desulfobacteraceae bacterium | reverse complement strand
ACAGGGCCTCTCTATATTATCTCGGGCGGGACGATGGATAAAACGCTATTCGTTGAATGGTTGCTTTTATTGCCCAAAATATCCATGACGAAATTCAAAACAGAAAAGAAATCAAATATCATCTGGAACTTCTTTAGCTCGGTCAAGCTCACCATTGTGCTATTGATCATCCTCGCTTTCACATCCATTTTAGGAACGCTTATTCCTCAAAGGGAAGGTGCTATAGAATTTGCCAGGGGCCTCAGTCCTGAATTATTCCACCTCGTTAGCTCCCTAAACCTGTTTGATATGTACCATGCCTTCTGGTTCAGACTCCTCATCGGATTTCTTGTCTTGAACCTCGTTATATGTTCAATAAATCGATTTCCCAATACTTGGACGCGATTCCGTGTAAGACCAAGACCGGATCGAAGCAAACCCTTTGACCATCTATCCCCTCGACAGTCCTTTCTAACACAAGGAAATGTAAAAGAAACAGCCAATAGAATAGGCCAGTTCTTAGAAGTCAGATACAAGAAAATAAATAAAGAGGAAAATGCAGATAGACATTATTTCTTCGGGGAAAAAGGACGTTATTCATATTTCGGTGTATATCTCGTCCATATGAGCGTACTTATTATCCTGATTGGTGCCTTAGGAGGATCTTTTTTAGGCTTTGATTCTTACGTGAACATTGTGGAAGGGGAAAAGATAAACGCCGTTACCCTGAGAAAAGGAATGGCCCTGCAAAAACTGGGTTTTGAGGTAAGCTGCGACAAATTCATAGTGGATTTCTATAAAAATGGAGCTCCCAAGGAATACCGATCAGAACTTAGTTTTTTCATAGATGGCAAGCAGGTAAAAAAAGGGAGTCTATTGGTCAATCATCCGGTGAAGTTTAAGGGGGTGACCTTTTATCAATCCAGCTATGGGACCGTACCCGGGAAAAAGGTCCGTCTCAAGATTATCCGACATGGAAGTGAGAACAAAATCACAACCGTGGATATTGAAGTTGGGGATTCATTAGAATTACCTGAAAATGAAGGGCAATTCAAGGTTGTTGATGTGAAAACAAATTTTATGAATTGGTTGGGCCCGGCTGTCTTGATCTCGGCCCAAAGATACAAAGGAGAAGAAACAAAGTTTTGGGTGTGCCAAAAGCAGGAACTGATCAAAAAAAGGCTATCCAATCAAAAGGTGCAGATTCCCAGATTTGCCTATCCCTCCGCGTTTAAACCATACACTTTTTCCCTTGAGAGACTGGAGAGAAAATATTTTACTGGATTACAAGTTAATAAGGACCCTGGGGTTCCCATTGTGTGGTTAGGCTGTTTCCTTATGGTTGCCGGATTTTTTATTGCCTTTTTTACATCTCACAGAAGGATCTGGATACGGTTATCAAAGGAGAAACAAAAAATCAAAATCAGCGTGGCCGGAACTGCCGACAAAAATCAGGTAGGGCTTCAAAGGGAGCTGGAGCATCTAACAAATAATCTAAAAAAATTAGTTAAGGAAAAGGGATAAAAGGCATGCTTAATTCCATAATCCTTAGTTACATAACCTTTGTCTATTTCGGAGTGTTTATTCTCTATCTACTTATGATGGTTATTGGCAAGGAATTCTTTGGCCGTCTGGCTACTTATGTTTCAATAGCAGGACTGACAGCTCACACAGCTGCCGTTATTCTGAGGTGGATCGAATCTTACAGATTGGGTGTAGGGCATGCTCCTCTTTCAAATCTATATGAATCTTTGATATTTTTTGCCTGGACCATTATTCTTTTCTATCTAATCGTTGAATGGCGTACAAAAAACAGGACACTCGGTGCCTTTATTACGCCTTTAGCCTTCCTGGCCATGGCTTACGCTTCCTTCTCCCCTAACATCAATAGCCGAATTCAGCCTCTAATCCCTGCCCTTCAGAGTAATTGGCTTATCAGCCATGTTATTACCTGTTTTTTTGGCTATGCTGCATTTGGCCTCTCTTTTGGCCTGAGTATTATGTATCTTATTAAGCGATTGGATACTCAAAACAAAAACAATATCTTTCTGAAGCTGATTCCAAAGGCAGTTGTCCTCGAAGATCTAAACTATCAGATGGTGGTCACAGGCTTTATTATGTTGACCCTTGGAATTATAACCGGTTCGGTTTGGGCCCAGTCTGCCTGGGGAAACTATTGGAGCTGGGACCCAAAAGAAACATGGTCTCTCATAACCTGGTTTATCTATGCCACTGTGATCCATTCACACATGGTAAGGGGATGGAAAGGTAAAAGGATCGCTATCCTCTGCTTCATAGGATTCTTTTGTGTCCTGTTTACATATTTCGGTGTCGACTATCTCTCCGGCCTGCACAGCTATGCAGAATCCTAATCTGCTTTTATCGTAACTGTTTGATTCTTTGAAGATAAGACAGGATGGGTCATGGGGTCCTCTTTTAAGAAAGTCGCTCCTATGACTGGATCGAAAGCCCCTGGGTGTTAACCATGGATCAGATACAGAAAGGCAGAGCATGGGGCTCTCTTTTCAAAAACGAGACGTCAACTGCAGGGCCGAAGGGACATCACTGCGCTACGGCGGGCGGAGGGTTAAGTCAGTACTTTGCCTTTATGGTGGCTATGGCATCAACCTCAGTAATTTGCCGCCCGCCTTAGAAGCAACTTAACTCAAATAACTCTCCGAGGCGTAGGCTCTACGAGCCAGAGGCCAGCAACCAATTTTTCGTTTTCTGAAAAGAGAGCCCCATGTTCTGCCATGGCTAAACTGCGGATTTCTTAAAAGAGATCCCCATGCCCCTATAATTAGC
>CAYRFN010000338.1:0-2795 GCA_964423495.1 uncultured Desulfobacteraceae bacterium | reverse complement strand
TTGGTATCGCCAAGTACAGCTCTGTGAGCAGCGCCATTGAAAAAATGAAAAGAGACATATCGGCGGACCGTAGGCTAAAGGCCCGCGTAAAAACCATAGAAAAAATATTACAAAACAGTCAACAGCAGATTTGACCCCTCTTTCTTAAAATGATATGAAGGGATTTTTTTCGATAATAGAGAAAAAAATTCCCCAACCTGTCACTGGAGTTGGACCGGGCAAAGCTGTGCCGGTTCCATAAGGCATACATTGGTCGAGTGTATGTGCCATACTCATAATTTTTCGGCCAACGTTGCCCGGCCCCTCAGTTCTGCGTTAGAGGGAGGGCGAGTTTATGCAATATCAAGTAATTCATTTGGAACAAAACACCCCAGAGTGGGAGGAATGGCGTTTTACAGGTATCGGCGCATCTGATGCCCCAACAATCATGGGAGAAAACCGGTTTAAATCTGCAAGAGAGCTTTTGCATGAGAAGATAAACCGAATAAGTCCTCCTCAAAACATTCACATGCAACGTGGCTCCCAATTAGAAGCCCCGGCTCGCGAAGCTTATTCAAAGAAATTTGGCATTGAATTGACTCCATTGTGCGTACAGTCAACAGGACACCACTGGCTTCGAGCCAGCCTTGACGCAATCTCCCATACAAGAGATCACATCGTAGAAATCAAATGTGGCCAATCTGCATACAAACAAGCTCAGAGAGGAATTGTCCCCTCCTATTATTACGGCCAGCTTCAGCATCAACTTCAAATAACTGGCCTACCAGAAATCTATTATTGGTGTTACTGGCCTAACATGCCAGGCATCCGAATCCCTGTAAAGCGCGATGTTAACTACATTTCTCGCCTGTTCGATGCAGAAGAGAAATTTTACGCAGCCATGGTTGACCTCTAACATCGCTCTTGAAGCGGAGCGCAAAAAACCGCGCCCGCTTAAGAGCCCGTTCGGTCAACAACAAACGATAGGAGATTATAATGAAGGCAGAATTCACAGCAATCATAGAAGCCGCACCCGAGGGCGGCTTCTGGGCTATCTGTCCGGAGGTGCCTGGCGCCAACGGACAGGGCGAAACGATAGAGGAAACTAAGACTAATCTGCGGCAGGCTATTGAGTTGATCTTGGAGGACCGCAAAGCTGACATTCTCCGAGGGCTGCCCGAGGACGCAATTCAAGATAAGGTGATGATTGGATGAAACGGCGAGACTTGGAGCGAATAAAAGGGGACGTAAAAGGAGACGTTGGTTCCAAAACGCCTTGACAATGTGACACGTCCCACTTTACGTCTCAAGATGATATACTATGTTGGAATAGATGGTTGCAAAGCTGGCTGGTTTACAATTGGACTTTTTGAATCAGGACTATGGAATCTTTCTGTGTTCCCCGATATTTCCCAGCTTTGGAATACTCACTATAAGGCGCAGTTACTGTTAATCGACATTCCGATAGGGTTAAGAGAAAACGGAGTGGAAGGCAGGGCTTGTGACTCTGCAGCACGGCGACTTTTGGGTTTTCCCCGAGCTTCTAGCATATTTACCCCGCCGGTACGCCCGGCACTTGAATTCAACAACCGCAAGAAAGCCTCTGAGAAGAACTACTCTCTCACTGGACGAAGGATTGGAGTTCAAAGTTGGGCAATTACGCCAAAGATCCAGGAGGTAGATCAGTTTCTGACATCAAAACCTGCCGCCAGGAAGAAAATCAGAGAGATACATCCCGAAGTGCTCTTTTGGGCGCTGAATGGGCGTAAAGCGATGCCCAATAAGAAGAGCATACGTGCGGGATTCGAGGAACGGCTCCGAGTCTTACGGAGATATTTCTCTCGTAGTGATGCGCTGGTCGAGGAGGCATTAAGCAGCTTTCCGCGCAGTAAAGTATCACAAGATGACATTCTCGATGCTTTAGCCGCTGCGGTCACTGCGCTGTTTGGTAAGTTGTGTCTTGTTTCAATTCCCGAGGAACCCGAAATAGATCCAGTGGGTCTTCCCATGGAGATAGTCTATTAAATTCGAAAATAAGAATTATGAGGCACAACCTGTCTCTTCACCTGACCGCAAAACGCTTCTGGAGTCAACCAACAGCACGTAGATCGCCTTCGAAAGATTCTAGCGCTTCTTGAGATATCCGAAACTATTGATGATATGGATTTGCCTGGTTTGAATTTGCACAATTTAAAAGGTAAAAGGAAAAACACATTAGCTGTGAAGGTTAGTGGAAATTGGCGGGTGACATTTAAACTAAAAGATGGAGATATTTTAGAACTAAATTATAAAGATTATCATTAAAGGAGTTTATTATGGGTATACATAATCCCCCTCATCCAGGTGAAATAATTAAGGAATTTTGTGTTGAGCCGCTTGGTTTGACCGTTACCAAGGCAGCGGAATCTCTTGGTGTTACCAGAAAAACCTTTTCAATGCTCTTGAACGGAAAATCAGGGATTAGTCCTGAAATGGCCTTGAGGCTTTCAAAGGTTTTCGGTCGCACTCCAGAAGGATGGCTAAGACTTCAACTTCAATATGATTTATGGAAAACAAAACAAAATGTGAATATTGATCACCTTGAACGGATAGCAGCCTGATTATAAATTTTGGCAAGATCACCTTACTCTTTTGATCGACCTCCTTCGCTTATCACGCATCAACTCATCACAAAACGACAGACTACAACATCATGAGGTGGGTTCATTATTGACACATAAGTCAAATTCCCCTACATTTTTACCTCAAAAAAGCGGCTTCCTAGTGCGCCAGGCAAAGCCTGCGAGATCCAGTTGGTTGAAAAGCCAACCTGGCAA
>CAYRFN010000337.1:0-2813 GCA_964423495.1 uncultured Desulfobacteraceae bacterium | reverse complement strand
GCAGGAGCCGAGCGAGGACGAGAGGAAGGGCTCATGAGCGCCGTTTTTTCCTTAAGCCAGGATGTAGGCAAGAAGAGCGCATGCGAGGCGCTGGCAGTGCCCAGGGCGACCTTTTACCGTCACATGAGCCCTGAGTCCTTTCAGGAAGAAAGGCCCCGTCCTGTTCCTGTTTTGGCCCTCACCACGCAAGAGAGAAAGGCGGTGATTGATGTCCTGGATTCAGAGCGTTTCCAGGATAAGGCCCCTCGCCAGGTTTACGCCACATTGTTGGATGAGGGGCGGTATCATTGCTCTGTCAGGACGATGTATCGTATCCTCACGGATGAGCATGGATATGTCAAAGAGCGCAGGAGACATGTGCAGCGCCCCAACTACACCAAGCCCGAACTGCTTGCTACGGCCCCCAATCAGGTTTGGTCGTGGGATATCACCAAGCTTAAGGGCCCGGTTAAGTGGACTTACTTTTATCTCTACGTGATCCTGGACATCTTCAGCCGCTACGTGGTTGGCTGGATGGTCGCTCACCGGGAGCAAGACGGCCTGGCAAAACGGCTGATCGAGGAAACCTGCCTCAAACAGGGCATCCAGCCCGGTCAGTTGATCATCCATGCTGACCGCGGATCCAGCATGAAGTCAAAGGCCGTGGCTCATCTGCTAAGTGATCTGGGAATCACGAAGACTCATAGCAGGCCGCATGTAAGTGACGATAACCCCTATTCAGAAGCGCAGTTCAAGACCTTGAAATACTGCCCGCAGTTTCCGGAACGGTTCGGGTCGATTCAGGATGCCAGGTCTTTCTGCCGGGATTTCTTCCCCTCGTACAACAAAGAGCATTATCATTCGAGTATCGGCTTGATGACCCCTGAATGGGTTCACTACGGCATGGGAGAAGATGTCTTTGAACATCGTTCCACCGTATTGGCTGAAGCTTATGAAAAACACCCAAAAAGATTTAAAGGCAAAATGCCCAAACCCCCTGCCTTGGCCGAGGCGGTTTGGATAAACAAACCCATCTTCGACTGATGGCGTGGGAGCGTAATTTCTTTACCTGGGTGTCTCATTTTCATTGACACATTCCGCTGCGGGAAAGGTTGGGAATTCTCCTGGTGATCCTACATTTTGGCATCCTGGCATTAGTCTTTGTCACATTTCTGCGAGGTGGATTCCGTTTTGACGAGTTCACAACATCGGTTGCTATCATTGTTCCTATGTTTGCTGGTTACACAACTGCAATCGTCGTTTATTTTTCCAAGAATAGATTCAGGATAGATGACAAATCGCAGGATATTACAGCAGTTTATGCAATTATGAGTACAGCGTTTCCATTGACATTGTTCGTTGCATTAAGTGCTTCTGTACTACTATTTGCAACGAGCGAAGTTTTCAAAAACTTCGAAGAATTCAAAGGCACGCTCACCCTTCTTGAGACGGTATTTTCCGCTTATGTGGCAAAGTTTGTCTATACTCTATTCGAAAAAGTCAGCCCCACAGAGAAGCAGGCTTCGGAGTCAAGCGACAAATAGTGATTTCGTAATCTAACTATATTCATCTTTTCAGAACGAAGAACCACTTTTTTCGATTTGGTAGTAGAGATAAATCGCCCGACAATCACATGCACTCAGACAGCAAAAAGCGCCGCTCGTTCCTCCCTCTGCTTTTTGCTGCCGGTGATGTGAGTCGTTCCCGCGGCGCTCCGCACCGCTGGAACGCCAGAAGATCAATTAGAAGGGGGTCGGCTTGAAAATTAAAAGCATTCCCTCCGCTGCAAAACAGAAAGCGGAAGAAATCATCAAAGAATTCAACCAAAAGACTTTCAGCGAAAGCGACTGCTTTTATCAAGCACGATTCAAAGGGAGATTTCTTTATCTTGACCGGAGTGATTATGGCAATCTGAGCCCTATATGCCGACTCACTTACACCGGCAGTATGGACACATGGGAGTTCGCTATCTTCAAATGGAGCAGCGAAAAATATGATCCAGAAGAGTGGTTCTTCCCTGGCAGTCAACACATAGATGGTTCAATCAAAGGTGCAATGAAAGCTGGACTAGAGGCATACCCGGCATAACCTTTCAGTGGAGAGGGACCGGGGGAAACGGCGCGGATTTTAAGGTTTCTAACCCCTTGACATGATACCAATTTATGATACTATATATTCATGAATAAAAAACAACGGCAGACGCTGGCGAGAATATTCGAAAAACCCGAGCGCTCTGACATTTCTTGGAATGATATCGAAGGATCATTTAAGGCGCTGGGAGCAGAGATATCCGAAGGTAGAGGCTCGCGAGTTAGGGTTGCCTTAAAGGATGTGAGAGCTGTTTTCCACAGACCTCACCCGCATCGTGTGACCAATAAATCGACTATTCGCTCTGTCCGCAGATTCCTTTTGGAAACGGGGGTGAACCATTGATGGAATATAAAGGTTATTTTGCTAAGGTGGAATTTGATGATGAGGCTAACATTTTTCATGGAGAAGTCATCAATCTACGAGACGTTATCACTTTTGAAGGCGCAACCGTTGATGAACTGAGACAGGCTTTTCAAGATTCTGTCGATGATTATCTCGAATTTTGTGCCGAGCAAGGGGAAGATCCTGATAAGCCATACTCCGGCAGGTTTGTTGTTCGTGTCGAACCTGAACTCCACAAGAGTATCGCAATAGAAGCCAGAAAAAAAGGAACAAGTATAAATTCATTGGTAAGTGAAGCTCTGTCAAAGGCACTCATGGTTGATGGGCAAAAGGAAGGATAGATGAGGACCAGAATAACGGAAATGCTGGGGATAAAGCACCCGATCATACAGGGGGCCATG
>CAYRFN010000336.1:0-2814 GCA_964423495.1 uncultured Desulfobacteraceae bacterium | reverse complement strand
GAAAAGGATTCCCTATGTAAGCAAGGACCTTTGATGACACATCGGGGCCAAAACCCGGAATAGTGAGAAGATAATCATATTCGGGGGCCGCAGTCCCCTAAAGGCCCCCCTATTACAAAACAGCCGGTCGTGTTGATAAAGTACTGTGTATCCTTCTGCAACATATCTCTCAGGATCACTTTCTCGATCACCTTTTTAATTATTGCCTCACATCAGGCCCTGACCTCCAGCACCTTGCTCCTTGAAAAGGCCTGCTCCATTTACACCCATGGAGATATCCTGGGATTGCCTGTCAATGGTGGAGATGACGGCACAGGTCTCATGCACAACTTTTGATTATAGCCTTTATTCCTTTTTTTCATTCGCTTCTATCCCCGCAACTGGTTATTTTATTAATTTGGAAATAAGGACCGCAATTTATCAATTGCTCTATGCTATTAACAACTGAAGTTTCACCGTTTTTAGAAGGTTTTCGAACCGGGTCAAAAAATGTTTTCCTGTTCGAGACACAAGCGATGAATAGTTGGCGTGGAATTTGAGTCTCAATAAGCTACGTCACTTTAGTGCTTGCAATCCACCTTAAAATGAATGCGTGGTTTTGAGTATGACTGAAGATAACGGGGATATATTCCCTGGAAGAGTTCGCAACCGCCGTGCACACCTAGCTAATGAAAGGACCTTCCTTGCCTGGATAAGGACGAGCATCGGAATAATGGCATTCGGTTTCGTTGTGGAAAAATTCGCACTGTTTGTAAGACGTATCTCAGTTTTATTGATACAGACGGAGGGACACGGGCAACAGCAAGGTATTTCGAGCAGCGCCGGTCACAGTCTAGCACAATCGCACGGATATTCTTCGCTGTTCGGGTCATGCCTCATAGGGCTTGGGGCATTTATGGGGATGCTCGCATTTATCAGATTCAAGAAGGTAGAGAAGCAAATTGATAGTAACACCTACCAACCGTCTTTAATACTCGATATCATGCTTGTCCTTTCTATCCTTATTATAGGGATATTTCTTGCAATCTACATGATCCACAGCTTTTAGAAAGGAAGTGAATGATTGCCTGCACTTGCAGCTCACCGCATCCTCTGGCTGGTTATCACAGCCAATCTGTAATGGCCCCTGGAATCAATACCAACCAGGCCGCTAATTTCTCGCTGTAGGCAATAGACAAGAACTCTTTGCATAAACGCCACGTCCTAATTACGGCATCCGGCATCAACTTCATCGACGTTGCCGGCCGGGAGATGCTCGCATACGAATCTCAACGCCGGCGCAGCCTGCGGGGCGACCTCTATCTGTGCGGTCTCAAACAACAGCCTCAAGAGGTCCTGAAACGAGGCGGGTACATTGAAACCATTGGAGAAGACCACATATTTTCCACCGAAGCTAAGGCTATCGCTGCAATTTGCACTAAACTCGATCCCGTCGATTGCTCCCCTTGTCAGCTCTCCCTATTTAGGGAGTGCAAAGAGTTGAAAGAACGATCTCAATGAACCGCTTAAAGATTCTTCACCCCAGTTTTCGACATGGCGAAAGGCCATATGTTCCCATCTCCCAAAGAAGGGGGAGCAGATGATGGGCCATTGCGGATGAGGAAAGCGGCCCAAAGGAGTGTGGCGAGCGGAACGCCAAAAAAAATAAGTTTCTGAGCATACAACAAAGGGACATGGTACTTTGGAAAGAAAACCGGTCATCAAGAACTCGGCTTGACGCTGAAATTGAGTTTGTTCCTCAGGTCAAAATAGGGCACTACCCAGAGTCTCCAATATTTGAAAACCAAAGGGCAAAATGTTAAGATAATTTCATTGAGTTACAAGGCCATAGAGCAAGGAGAAGGGACGATGCTTACTGTCAAACAAGAGGTGATAGAGCTAGTAAGAGGTCTCCCTGATGATAGTATGCTGGAGCAAATCCAATACCATTTGTAGGTGCGACTAGAAGTGCAACGAGGTATTCAGGACGTTGAAGAAAGAAGAATAGATAGCCAGAGAAAGAAAACGTGGCCATATTGTCCCTGAATTCGAGAGAATATTCGCTAGATTCTTATTAACAGTTACTGCCAAAGGCCCACGTCTGTCATAAGGAGAAAAGATGAGAGATGACTATCCGATTGTTGATTGTGATGTCCTGGTTATAGGCGGCGGCAGCGCAGGGACCATGGCCGCCATCCGGGCCAAGGAACTGGACCCCCGCCAGGAAGTGGTCGTGTTTGAAAAGGGTGAGATCAAATATTCGGGATGTATCGCCCGGGGCATGGATGCCCTAAACATCGTTGCGGTGCCCGGGGTATCGACCCCGGAACTCTATGTGGAATCCAACAGCCTCGCCTGCGACGGTATTATGGATGAGCCGCCCAGTTACCGCATGGCCCAGCGGAGTTGGCAGTTGTTGAAAAAGCTCGAATCCTGGGGGGTCTGTTTCCCGGTGGATGATAAGGGTCAGTACGAGGTTCTTCAGGTACACCCCAAGGGACGCTTTTGTGTAGCCATGAAAGAGCCGGAACTGAAAACCCTCCTGGCGAGGCGAGTCATGGACCTGGGCGTTCGAGTCTTTAACCGGACCATGGCCGTTGAACTCCTGAAAGATGGGGAGAGGATCAGCGGCGCCATCGGCATGAACGTCAGGACCGGAGAAATCATGGTGTGCCAGGCAAAGGCGGTGATCCTGTCCGCCGGGGGCACCGCACGATTCGGCCTGCCAAACAACGGCTATCTCTATGGTGTCTACGATTTCCCGGGCAACACAGGCGATGGTTACTGCCTGGCATACGGGGCCGGCGCCGAGCTGAGCGGCTTTGAGTACACCCT
>CAYRFN010000335.1:0-2816 GCA_964423495.1 uncultured Desulfobacteraceae bacterium | reverse complement strand
CTTTGGCCTTGCAGTTGACGTCTCGTTTTTGAAAAGAGAACCCAATGTTCTGCCAGGGCTAAACTGCGACTTTCTTAATAGAGATCCCATGCCCCTGTTTCACCTATGGAATATGGCATAAATATTGTGACTCTTAAGGAGACCCATATGTCGATGCCTAAATGCCTGCCCTGAATCAATGATCACGGCCCAGGGGTATTCCAAAAGCTTTGAAATAATTGTGATGCGGCTTTTTAAAAGAGATCCCAACGGCCATGTTTAATCGATAATGTTTTTTTCAAAGCGATAAACAGTTAGGACTCTAGATTTTAGTATCATATCAGAATTAAAACATGTTTGCAATTTTGGGAGGGCATACCCTTATCTCACTATTGACAGCGTCTATGCCAATTGTTAGTTAACATTAAGGAAATAGATGTTTAGAAATAGATCAATTTAGACATGAACCAGGGGAAAATAATAGAATATATTGATCAGGGCAAGTTGATCTGCACCCTCTGTCTTAATGATAAAGTTAATAGACTGCATCTGTTGACTGCCTCAAACCGCGAGGTAAATCTTTCGCCAAAAAGAGCGATTCTTATTTCAAATACTATAATTGATACATTAAAACCCAGAGAGGAACTGTTAGAGAAGCTAAAACAAACAGAAGAGGCAAGAAACAGTCTAAAGGCCAAGATTGACGTTAAAGAGCTCTGGGAACTGGTCAGGGATGAAGCGGAGAGTTTTGACCATAAATACCTCACACAGCTTATCTTTGGCCAGACTATTACCGACGACCATCTCTCCGCCCTGGTGCGGGTTCTATTTGAAGACCGTCTTCATTTCAAAATAAAAGATGGACTCTTCCAGCCAAACTCCGAGGAAAAGGTTGAACAGATTTTAAGACAAAAAGAGCAAGAGGCCTTGAAGGAAGAGTGGTTGAAGCAGGGAAGTGTCTGGTTGAAAGATATACAGCAAGGCAAAAAACCTGCGGATCCAACCTTCAAAGACGATATTATTAATTTGCTTATTCAACTGGCCCTTTATGGAAATGAAAAACCCGACTTCAAATACGGAAAAGAACTCCTCTCAAGGGCAGATATATCCGATATCCGAGAGAGCAGAAATTTGCTCATCAAACTGGGTGTCTGGGAAGAAGATGAGAACCTTGATCTCCTACGATTAGGTATTGAACCCTCCTTCACTGAAAAACAAATGCATGAAGCAGTACTCCTGGCAGAAGGAAAAAAAGATTTTCAAGGACTTGAGGATTTAAGAGGCCTGTCCGCCTTTACCATAGACGGCCCTCTTACCCGTGATTTTGATGATGCCGTAAGCCTTGAAAAGTTTGGTGATACACTGCATCTTGGCATACATATTGCTGATATCAGCACAGCCATATTGCCGGACAGCATCCTTGATGGGGAGGCGAGAGACCGGGCCTCCTCCATATATATGCCGTGTAGACAAATTCCAATGATCCCCCCAAATCTATCCCAAGATAATTTGTGTTTGAAAGAGGGCCACGACCGGCAGGCCATCTCATTGTTAACCAGCTTTGACAAGAGCGGTAATCTTCTTGACTACCGATTTGTGCCCAGTGTTATCAGGGTCCAGCAGCACCTGACCTACGAAGAAGTCAATGAAATATTGTGTAAGGGAGATCTATCTGATACCCTAAGGCAACTTAAAGTGGAAGTTCTGTCGGACTTGCTTAAGGAAATGTATCAGATCAGCCAGCATCTACGCCAAAAAAGAATAAACCAGGATGCCTTAAGTCTATCACTCCCCGAATTACAGATTAAATTCAATGAAAATTCATCTTTATCCCTGAAATTGGTTGATCAAGATACGCCATCCAGAATAATCATATCAGAATTCATGATTTTGTATAATTGGCTGGCAGCCAGGTTTTGTAGAGACAATCAAATTCCTATTCTCTTCAGGACCCAGGCAAAACCAAGTGAGATGCTAATTATTGGAGAAGAAGGATATTTATACTATGTTTTCACCCAACGACGAAAGCTCAGCCCCCTCCAGATAAACACAGCCCCCAATCCACATAGCGGATTGGGGCTTGATGTCTATATCCATGCAACTTCTCCTATAAGGAGATATCTTGATCTTGTATCTCAGCGTCAGATTAGAGCATTCTTAATTGGAATAGCACCGATTTGTAATGAGGAGCAACTGGAAGAGATCAGAACTACAGTTGAGCCAGTTCTTAAGGATATTGAGATCTTGAGACGAAGGCGTCTGCGCTACTGGATCCTCAAATTTCTCAGCCAGAATAAGGGTAAAAAATTCAAAGCCCAAATCCTTGATGAGCTAAAAACCAAATATCGTATTATTATAAATGATTTACTACTCGTAGCAGAAATAAATAAGCAAGAAGGAGTTATTCTCTCTCCGGGAGAGAAGATCTTGGTGGAAGTCAAAAGTGTTGACCCATGGGATGACTTGGTAAAGTTTTCATATAAGGAATCTCTCGTACAAGCATCTTGAAGAATTATTCAAGATGGATATTGATCTTTCCTAGTAACAGATCGCCTTTTTTTACAAAGGCCTCATGATTAGAGCTTTCGGCAGACTTGCCTATCAGCATAGCGACACTCTGTTTTTCTCTTGGTTTAAGACTATTCCCGTTAATGCTCAAATGAACCAGTTGTTTGTTGTAGAGATTTGTCTGCATCTCCTCAATGTATAACTCATCCCCTCTGGAAAGCGTGATGCTGTCTCCTGACCTCAAAACCTTAGGAGAACAGCCGTTTACCTTTAAAATTAGACCCTAATTAAGTGTAATTATTTTTCCAGTTCTAATAAAAGTACTCGAA
>CAYRFN010000334.1:0-2817 GCA_964423495.1 uncultured Desulfobacteraceae bacterium | reverse complement strand
TAACCCCGTCGCGGTTTCCATGGCCCCATGCATAGTCGGCGTAAAGGATATAGAGTTTTTTTGCCCCCATCTTTGTGATTATGTACTCGGCAGCCGCATAGCCCACTGTATATGTCACACTTGCAACCGTGAAGCTGTATGGACCGGTAACACCCTTCTTATGGAACTTCTCCACGGTCTGGCAGGACGACATGTAGGGTATATTATACTTTTTCAATACCTGGTTTGCGGCAAATGTGATGCCTCCGCTCAGGGTTCCCACGTGCCAGTCGATCTTCTCTTTTGTGACTAGGTCCTGCAGTCTTCTCACGGCAATGGTGGCATTTAGCTCAGAGTCTCGTAAATAGAGTTTGATTGGCCTGCCGAGGACCCCTCCCCTCGCGTTTATCTCTTTTGCCGCCAATTGAATACCATCTTTCTGGGCCGCTGCGATCCGAGCAAAAGGTCCTGTTAAAGGGATTACACAGCCGACTTTGACAGGTTCTTTTGCCGAGGCCTGAGGTGTATTAACAAATCCTACGCCTCCAATCAAAATTGCGATGATAGGCACCAAAAAGATCCAGATCACATTCTTTTTCGTCATTTCACTCACCTCCGAATCTTCGGGTTTTAGGTTCAAAAAGCCCTTTGCCGAGAAAAACGTTGCTATCCCCCCTTTCTTTCTTGATTTTCTGTTGCAGAAACCCGGGTCTGATGTCAGCGATGTCAACAGGTATTTCCCGTATATCATACCATCAGGTACTTCTCAACCGCCTTACTTTCTTGTATCTCCTGGGGGGCTCCCACAAAGGCGACGGCGCCGTTTACGATGATGTAAATCCTCTTTGAGAGCTCCATTGTCATCTGAAGATTCTGTTCCACAAGTAAGATAGCTACCTCGCTTGCCAGCTCCGAGATCACCTTCTTCAGCTCCTCCCTGATCACCGGCGCCAACCCTTCGGAGGGTTCATCCAGCAGCATCAGATCCGCCCCCCCCGTGACTGCCCTAGCAATGGCCAACATCTGCTGCTCCCCACCGCTCAGGCTACCTCCCTCTTGATCGATCAGCTCTCTTAACTTGGGGAAATATTGCAGCGCCTTCTCCCTATTAGGCCTCTTGGCCTTGATTTCAGCCATTTTGAGGTTTTCGTTAACTGTCAGATTAACAAATATGTCCCTGTTCTCCGGGACGTATCCTATGCCCCTCCTTGCGATCCTATCCGTGCGTTTTCTGGTGATATCTTCACCCCTGAACCTCACAGTGCCGGACCTTGGTGGAACCAGTCCCATGATACTCTTCAAGATCGTTGATTTTCCGACACCGTTTCTGCCCAGCAGGCAAACCACTTCATCTTCTTTCACTTCCAGTGTTACGCCAAAGAGAACACCGCCAGCACCATAAGATGCGTGAATATCTTCTACCTGTAACACTTAGATTTCCTCCCTCAAATAGACTTTCTGGACAAAATCATCTGCCCTTACTTCATCGGGTGTTCCCTCGGCGATCATCTCGCCCTGGTGCATCACCGATACCCTTTCGGACAGATCCATCACCACATCCATCTTGTGCTCCACAAGCAATATGGTATACTTACTCGATATGTTTCTGACGTATTCAATCTGCTGTTTGGTCTCACCCATTGATAAACCGGCAAAGGTCTCGTCCAAGAGCAGGAGCTTTGGATTTAGTGTAAGGACCATACCGATTTCCAACCGTTGTTTAAGCCCGTGTGACAGAGTGTCGGCCAGTACATCCTTCTGATCGGCCAGACCGATCTCTTCCAAAATATTATGGGCGATTTCTTCGGATTTCTTATCTCTGGATAAGAACATGAATGTCTTGAGCTTGCTCATCCGAAAAGGGATATTTAGGCGCTGTGCCGCCACCATGATGTTATCAAATACAGACAATTCAGGAAAGATATTTGTAATTTGAAAGGTCCGCCCCATCCCCTTCATTACCCTTTCATAAGGCGGCAAGTCGGTAATATCTTCCCCTTGATAAAACACGCGTCCTTGTGTGGGCGGGTAGTGGCCTGACAACAAATTGAAAAAGGTGGTTTTCCCGGCCCCGTTCGGGCCGATAATGGATGCCAGCATCCCTTCCTTTAGCTCAAAAGTGACATTGTTAACCGCCTTTAGACCCCCAAATGCTATGGTCGCATTCTCTGTCTTTATCATCATGATTCTAAGTTCTCCTACACCCGGTTAAGACGTGTCGGATTGTCCCCTATTGCCCTTTATCCGATTGATTATTACATATGGTTTTTACCTATATCTTGCTGCCGAACAGTCCTGTTGGTCTTGTCAAAAGGAAGATGGCCATAAACACGTACACGGCAACCTGTGACATCTCCGGGTACCATATTGTGGTCAAGGCCATAACCTCTCCAACGAGTATGCCAGCAACGATTGATCCCCTGAAACTGCCCATTCCGCCGATCACCACGACAACAAAGGACTCCACTAGGATCTGAACCCCCATCTCCGGATAGACGGCCAAGAGCGGTGCAGCCAAGGCCCCGGCGAGACCAGCCAGGGCAACCCCAATACCAAAGACAAGGGTAAATACTGCCGATACATTGATTCCAAGGGCCTTTACCATATCACGTTTATCAACGGCTGCCCGTACGGTCATCCCAACGGATGTCTTCTTTAAGAAGAGCCATACCAGGATGGCCAGACCGATGCAGACGCCAACGACAAAAATACGATATACCGAGAAGTACGTGAACCCCAAGAACACTGCCCCGCTCAATCCTTCCGGTGGAGAGAAAGGCCTATAGGCGACCCCCCAGACGAGCCTGATAAACTGGATGATGGCCAGCATCACACCAA
>CAYRFN010000333.1:0-2923 GCA_964423495.1 uncultured Desulfobacteraceae bacterium | reverse complement strand
CAATTTTTGGCCTTTGTTGGTTTAAAGTCAATGTCCAAAAATAGGACAATTTTTTGTTGACAAGAAAACTACAAGGTAGTAATAATTTCCACACAATGTAGTATTTCGATAATTTATATTCACAATTATTAGGCCTCTTTTATTCTGTCTTTGATCTCGCAAAAATAAGGAATCACGATTCCCATATTTTTCGGCCGTGTCCCTTAAGACAGCGATTGCAAAGAACGGGCATTATGGCTTATTGCGTTGCCGAATCATTTGACCGGAAATGACAACACTTTATGCATCTTTGTCCATATATTCAGGAGGATTTTCAAACTAAATTCGAACAGGAGGTAGGCTAATTATGAAGAATATTTTGATCCTAGGTTCTGGCGCTGGGGGTACAATGGTGGCCACTAAGTTGTACCAACAATTGAACGGTAAGGAGTGGCAGATTACCATAATCGACAATGATGAGCTCCACCATTATCAACCAGGGTGGCTGTTCATTCCCTTTGGCGTTTACACTCCTGAGGATTGCGTCAAACCGAAAAGGGATTTTATCCCTGAAGGAGTTCGTTTCGTCCTCGACGAAGTTGTGAGTGTTCAGACCGACAAACGTCAGGTGGAAGGAAAAAAAGGGAAATATGGGTATGACTGGCTCGTTATCGCCACCGGCTGTCGCATTGTACCCGAAGAAGTTGAAGGAATGATGCAAGGTTGGCACAAGGATATCTTTGATTTCTACACCCTTAATGGAGCCATTCAACTTCAAAAAAAGCTGAAATATTTAGATTCGGGAAGAGTGGTGCTCAATATCGCTGAAATGCCTTTCAAGTGTCCCGTTGCCCCAATTGAATTCATTTTTATGGCCGACTGGTTTTTTATTGTTAAAGGAGTGCGGGACAAGGTGGAGATTGAGCTTGTTTCCCCACTTGGTGATATTTTTACCAAACCTATGGCTGCGAAAACATTTGGCTCCTTCGCTCAACAAAAAAACGTTAAGTTTACTGGAAATTTCGATCTTGCAGGCGTAAATGCCGACGAGAAAACAATTGAATCTTACAAGGGAGACAAGATCGGTTATGATCTGCTTGTCTCAATTCCTCCCAACTTCGGCGCTAAGTTCATAGGCGATTCAGGCTTGGGCGACCCGATGTGTTATGTGGACACTGACCAAAACACCCTTAAGGCCAAAAATTTTGACAATGTGTATGTAATTGGTGATGCAACCAATGTTCCTACCTCAAAGGCAGGAGCCGTAGCGCACTATGAGTCAGATACCGTGGTTGAGAACCTTTTACGGGAAATGGATGGGAAAGAGGCGAGACCCAATTTCGACGGCCACGCCACTTGCTTCATTTGCTCTGGGTTTGAAAAAGCCCTTCTAATTGACTTCAATTACGAGGTGGAACCGCTGCCAGGAAAGTTCCCCTTCCCTGGACTTGGTCCGTTCAACCTTCTCGGTGAAAGCTCCTTTAACTACTATGGCAAGATGATGTTCAAATGGGTCTACTGGAATATGATGCTCCGGGGTCTTGAGTTGCCATTGGAGCCCCAGTTTACCATGGCGGGGAAAATGCGCCAAGCCTTAACATAAGCTTTAGGAGGGAAACATGAACAAGGAAGACTTGATTCTGGAGCGACTAGAACGTATTGAGGCTCAACTTGCTCCTCTACTGCAAACCGCAGACAGTTTTAAAGAAATAAAGAAAGACCTAACACCTATTGTCAACCATGCCGTGCAGGTCCTTGTTAAAGAGTTGGAAGACGTGGAGTCCAGCTTTCAGTTGGAAGATCTCCAGGAAATGATCAAACAGTTCCTTCGGAGCGTAAAGAACATCACATATTCACTTCGGCAACTCCAAAACTTCATCGACTTTGTTACCACAGCAGAACCTTTGCTAAAGTCGAGTGTTCCTCAATTGATCAACTATTTAGATGACATGGAGCAACGAGGTGTGTTTCGTGTCTTGAACGCTGCGCTGGGTATCCGTGCCAAAATTGCGACCGAATACACGCCGGAGGATATAGAGCAGATTGGTGACGGCCTGGTAGCGTTGCTGGGTCTGGCCAAAAAAATCACTAATCCTCAAACGTTATCCTTATTGGAAGGTTTAGTCGATATGCCCAGCAAACTGGATCTGGCAACCTGTAAAGACATTGGTCCATTTGGTCTGCTAATGGCAGACAAGGAGGTGAAAGTAGGGCTCGGTGTCCTGGTCGAACTGACCAAGAGGCTTGGGAAACTGAAGGGTACCGTGGCTCAGGCAGGGGTGCCATCGTAGTCTTTCTGTGATGGTTTTTTAGTTTTCCGAGGTCCTTTGACCATCCGAATCCTTTTATGCATTCAATAACATCACCTAGATACTCTATCTGTGTCAAACCATAGCCATGGAGTGATTCAGTTTTAGAGCGACTTGGAGCAGACGGATTACCCGGAGTAACCGCCGTGAACTATGCTTAAAGAAAGGGGGGTGGAAGAGATGAGAAAGCAAATGGTTGAATGTGAAGATGGACGACAAAGACAGGCCCGCGTTTACGGAGTCCCAAAGAAAGAAGGAGATTTCATCATTTTGCAGGCTGGTATCCGAGTGAAGGGTAAACATGTTACCGGGGAGGCTTGGCATAACCAAAAAACGGGTGTCTGGCATTTTTTATCCGGCCCGGAGGGGAAAAATATGCACCTTTTACCACGCCATAAAGAAAGGCCGGGGGTTGTCACCACATCGATTTTTCGATCGCCGAGCATCAGGACCGCGTAAGAATTAAGGGGCGCTGGTAAAAATAAAAAATTAGTAAATCACATTTTTGCCGGCCACTCCTCCCTGTTAGAATAGTAATTCAATTAGAATATATAAAAGGTACAGAATTACGATAAATAATCAGTAATTTCCGGTTAGATAATTGCATATGATTTACAAAATAATGTTAAAAAAAT
>CAYRFN010000332.1:0-2972 GCA_964423495.1 uncultured Desulfobacteraceae bacterium | reverse complement strand
AATTTTTGCCCAGTGTTCAATTTGGCCAGTTAAAGACCGTTGATCAATTTTGCTAAATATCCTTGCTTCCCGTACCAAGTCGTCGGAAACTCTTACTGCGGTTGTCATTGACATTACCTCCTGTCCGGATGTTTTACATAACGATACCATATAAAATAGCAATATGCAACATTTTATTGCCTTTATACAACATAATTGTTTTTTATTTGAAGGCGAATGCGGCGTTGACCAACGGCCGATTGGGCGGACGCAAGCTTACTCGCGGATAACGGTTTGTCTTTTTCGGACCTTTAATTCTTGCCATTTGGAAACCCCTTTAATTAGTTTATGGTGTCCACTTTTTTGGGGGAAGTGCATTTTTTTCCGCTCAAGTGACTTGATGCAAACACTAATTCCTCTATTCTTTACCTACCACAACATAAGAACGAATCTTTTCAAGTTTCTTTGCACCAATTCCCTTCACTTTGATTAAGCCATCTACGGTTTTATATGGACGTTTGGCTATAATTCTTTCAGCAAGAATGGGACCGATTCCATTGATAGACATAAGTTCTTCTTTGCTGGCAGTGTTTAGGTCGAGTAAGCCATGTTGAAGATTTGGCTTTTTTACCTGACTCTGTAGATCTTTTAATTCTTGATCCTCACTTCGTTGTTCTGCGCGAAATTCTGCAATCCGATCTGGATCACTCTCCGACCAAATGCCGATACGTTTCAACATGGCCGAAGTTTCCAGATCGCGGAGTCTTTCAATCATTTCATTACGTGGTATGCCATTTGGTGTTTTCCTGCCTATACCGTGAGTACGAGCAAAGCCATTTTTAACGAGTAGACTCGCCAAATCATCTCCATCAGAGGTAGTAATGAACCCATATACACGGCCTTTGGCTGACCTTCCCAGGGCGCTTGCAAAGGCTGTATGAACAGTAAAAGGTTTAGCAAGGATACATTCAACAAAAGTTTTTGCTTTATTGCCAAAATGAATGGTGCGTGCAGCGTGGGATAATCCAAAATATCGTGTCTGCTCCCGTACCCTTCGCGCATCACTTTTAGAACCGATAGAAGTTTCAGGACAGTCAACAAAATAAAGCCTTACATGGAAAGATTTTTCATCAGATTCCACAAAGAAGCTATCCCCATCATTTGCTATATTATTCACCAATCTCACATTGGAGAACATCTGCAAATCAGCAGAATATGATAGAAAAATTCCTCCAAACATCAATACTGCCGTGAAGAATAAGGATTTAATGAGTAATTTACTCAATCCATTCATAATGACTCGATATTGATTGTTTGCATAACCATTGATTATCAGGCCGATATGCCCTTATTAGCAATCTATTACGTTGGTATGGTAACGTACGGAAGAAATATATGTCAACATCAATAAACCGTAAATTGCTGGATAAATCAAGTAAAATTATGCAGTTGCGCCACTACTAGATCCACACGGAGCGGGCATACTGCGAATGGATTAAAAGATATGTGCGATATCACGGAATGACCTGTCGGGATGATTGGTGAATTCAACTTCTAAATCTGTGTTCATCCCATTCGTTAGGCGACATCATGTTACCTATGTTCCCGACTGTTCACATAATGTCACATAGAGCTCCTCAGCAGTCTTAACTATGACTTCATCTTCAGAAAAGGCTACGACAAGTATGTCTTTCAACTTGGTGTCACGAGTAACGATACAATCACCTCGTCCAGCATACAAGGGTAGAGTCATATCCGTCCAATCATCCCTTCCTTTACTCGGCTCGAAATTAAGTTTTCGCAAACTGTGCGCCCAAGCTTGCGAGAAGCTAATGAGATAGCAGAGCAGGACTGTAAAGAATCCCCCGAGATACTGGTTTCCCATAACCGCCTTAAAAAGGGCTTTCGGATCCTCAACTCTGCACCTTCTCTTCCCACCGCTTGAAACGGAAGAGACAACCAACTCACCCAAAAAACTGCCCTCAGTGCTGCCCACCATATCAATTAATTGCTTAGAACTATTAAATTTGGGGACACTCTTAAACTTGCCTGGTGACACCATGTCACGGACACATTTTCTGAAATCCTGGGATCGGCTGATCTGTTCACAACAGAAGTTACGATTATTGTCCTTCACGCTCCTTGCCCATTTCAGGTGTTTCTCTACAGGTTTCGACATGGCCCCCAGAAGTTCTTTATAGCATTCATAATTCGGCAACATTTCCCCATGGAAAGGCTCAAAAGTCGAAATATCTTCTTCGTCCATGCTTGATAGTGCCTTTATTACATGAGCAGGCTCCAATCCAAGTCTAATCGGCATTGAGGCAAGATGAAGGCGGGGCTTTGGATTCGAATTCAACAATAGCTCAGCCAGAACATATGGCGCCAAGCTGACCCCGTCCCCATGAGTATGGGGGTAAATTAATCCAGCCTGATTTGTGTCTGGAACAATCCTCATAGCGATTGCCTTGTTCGCCTCATTATATATTGGTCAGACTCTTTTTTATGCGTCAGTTCATCCCATCTTCATATGCGTTCGTCATTCATCGTTAGAATGTCTTGCAACATTCAAGGCGATTCAAAGCGACACGTTTATTCCATGTCTTTTTAGAAGTACATCTGTAGCTGATTCCCAAAGCCTATCATCATAATGACGAACTCTAAGGGGATTTTTGACATATGACCATTGAAATTTCATTATCCCGTGGTCAATGCCTAACTCCATCATAGCAAGAGCATAGAACAGGTATTTTGTCTTGGGATCATGTTTTTCCAATGAAGGGCGTCTGTCATTTGCCATACCTAGACGGGCGTACCCATCTTTGAATCTATTATTGGCGAATTCGACAACCTCGTTTTTTAACCTTTCATCTTTAAGGCTTTCAAACACATATTTTCCTACTAACGCCATCTTTATTTCTTCTATTTTCGGTCCAGCCTGTCAATGGGAAAGTAAAAGTGTACCAATTATGGGAAAACAAAAGTGTACCACC
>CAYRFN010000331.1:0-2974 GCA_964423495.1 uncultured Desulfobacteraceae bacterium | reverse complement strand
CCCCCCCCCTCTGCGCCCCCCCCAACTGGGCGGGGGGGGCGGGGGGGGCCACTCTTAATTGTTACCGTGGGAGCGGCCGGCATTTTCGGGGCTGCATGCGGCTCAAGTATAGCCACTTCGGCAGTATTTGCCAAAATGGCGTTACCTGAACTCAAGAAATATAGGTATGATAGGTCAGTTAGCATGGGTTGTATTGCCGCGGGGGGAAGCCTGGATGCCCTGATTCCGCCAAATGTAGGGACTATTATCGTCTGTATTTTAGTGGACGCCTCTATAGGAAAGGCTCTGGTGGCCGGAATAATCCCGGGAATAATTTACGCCTTGCTCCTGATAATGACCATCCAGCTTATAGGATTTTTTAAGCCCACAGCCATACCCAAATTAGATATAAAAGTATCCTTGAAAGAAAAGTTTTCGTCGCTTGCGCTGATTCTCCCCGTGGTATTCATTGTGCTCCTGATAATAGGGGGAATGTATCTGGGGGTTTTCCCGCCTACAGTTGGTGGGGCTATGGGCTCTGTCGGGGTCCTTCTGGTAGCCCTTATTCGTCGCACAGGGATCAAACCGATAGCTCATAGTTTTTATGAAGCAGTCTTATTAAATACACAGTTATTCCCCCTTATTATCTCCGGTTTTTTATTCGCGCGGTTCATGGCCCTCAGCGGACTACCTAAGGCTCTTCTGCAGTTAATAATAGATGCCCATTTTCCGCCTTTGGCAGTAATGCTCATTGTTATAATATTCTATCTATTTATCGGTTGCGTCTTAGAATTTATGTCTATGGCCGTCGTTACCCTGCCTATTGTTTACCCGCTTCTATTAGGTGTTGGGTTTGATCCGATTGCGACTATCATTATTCTTGTTTTTCTCTCTGAGATTGCCCTGCTTACCCCACCAATAGGTATGAGCGCTTTTATTGTTGCAGGTGTCGCCGGTGTCTCTCCCGAGGTCGTATTTCGGGGCATTCTCCCCTTCTTCTTTACAGGCTTAGTCCTGTTATGTGTCTTGGTGTTTTTCCCTGAGACAGCTACCTGGCTGCCGAATCTGTTTTATGGGCGAGTTTCGTTCTAGGCAACAGGCGCTACAGCGTCAACATGGGGCAGATTATGAAATGAGGATTGATTGAGATCGTTTGTGGAAAAAATGCAGTAAGCCGGCAGCAGATCTTTCCTTACTCCGAGAAGAATTCGAGAAAGCTTCCCGACAAGCCAGAGCCCATTTAGAACGGGAAGAAATATTCTTGCTGACTGGCTGGAAAAATAGAAAGGAAGGACAGAATAGCGATGGATAAAAAAAACGTAAGAAATGTGCTTGTGGTTGGTTCGGGGGTGATGGGCCATTCCATTGCACAAATATTTGCCGGTGCGGGTATTAATGTGGGTCTTGTGGATGTGGATCAAAAAGTCCTTGACAGGGCCATGGATCTTATAGAGTCGAGTCTGAATACAATGGTGGAGTTTGGAAAGATCCGCGAAGAGAGTGTTCAATCCATTCTGTCCCGAATCATGACATCCACGGAACTGTCGGATATGGCCGGTGATGCGGATTTTGTTATAGAGGCAGTGCCTGAGGTTCCAGACATAAAAAAGGAGATATATTCAAAGCTGGATGAACTATGTTCTTATGATACGATTATCGCAAGCAATACCTCGGGACTGGATATCTTCAGCATTGCGGACGTAAAGAGACCCGAGCGTCTCATTATTGCCCATTTTTTTGCCCCAGCACACATCATCCCTTTAGTCGAAGTTGTCCCGGGAGCAAAGACCTCTAAGGAAACTATATCATTGACTGCGGGATTATTGGAGAAGGTGGGTAAAAGTACAATAGTACTGAAGGAATTTGTGCCTTCATTTATTGTTAACAGGATTCAAAACGCGATAGGACCGACCGTAATAGAGATACTGGAGAAGGGCTGGGCTGGGCCCGAGGATATTGACCGCGCCGTGAAGCTCAGCCTTGGAATCAGGATGCCGATCTTAGGGGTAGTCCAGTCTCTTGATTTTAATGGTCTCGATTTAGTGCATAACATAGTGAAAAGCCACGGAAAAGAAAGTTCATTTATAAGGGCGAAGGTCGAGCAGGGGCATCTCGGTGTCAAGACATCGCAGGGGATTTACGACTATGGAGAGCGCAGCGAGCCGGAGATCCTGAAAAAGCGGGATATGCTTTTTCTTCAAATGATGGATTATTTAAAAAAGATCAAGGCCTTCGAACCTGTTTAAATGACAAATCCCTTTACGCGTTGTTTTTAAGATCAGTGACTTCGCGAAGCCGGGTATATATTTTGCTTATATGACACCTCCTTAAAAATATGAATGCTTTTGTTTCATGAGAGATGCCTGTGAAACATTGACGTTAAGGATAAATAAGGACATCTTTCCTTTTAAAAGTGATTGCCCCAACGTGCTCTAATTTTTATAAGTTTATAGCGCATACGGAAAAAAAGCCTGTTTGCCTTGGATCTTGTAGCTGGCTATGATACCTTTTTTTCCCGGGCATTGAACAGAAGGAGTTGTTGAAGCAACTTCCTGTTTGCTTGTTCAAGAATCTCCTCCCTTGGCAAGTCCTTGTAATCATACCAGCCTTTCCCTGATTTAACGCCCAGTTCACCCGCTTCGACTTTTTTTACAAGAGAAGGAGAGGGTTCCCTGGAGTTACAAATGTACTTTCTTGTTCTTCCCCCGGCCCGCAGGACTATATCCAATCCATTAAGATCATGTATCTCCAAAGGACCCAGGCAAGCCAGCCTGAAACCGTAACTGGCCCTGGCCGCAAGGTCCAGTTCCTCCACAGTGGCTACGCCCTCATCAAGAAGGTAAGTCACCTCCCGGTTGCAGGCTGCTTGAATACGATTAACAATAAAACTTTTCTTTAACAGTTGTCGAGGCCTGAGGGGCCTAAAAGCAGCGTCATTATTGGATTGCTATCTACAAAATCTCCAAAAGGTAGTGGCAATAATGAATGATAAATA
>CAYRFN010000330.1:0-2995 GCA_964423495.1 uncultured Desulfobacteraceae bacterium | reverse complement strand
CAGTCCGAATGCCTGGCCCATCCTCAAGCATGTACTTCGTGATATTAAAGACGGTCCCAAAACTGCCGTCGCCTTGTATTGCTGAGCGGCCGTCGGACATTATTGTCTTTTCCCGGTCGGTCCTATTCCGCATGACTAAAAAATCCCTCTCCAACCTTTGAAAACAGGGTAATGGGGATTTTGTTTGGGGAAGTGTAGCTATCTTGGTTCACAAAAAGCTTAACTCCCACGAATAGGCAAGAACCACTGGCAAGGTATCCTTCACTGGGCAATAAGCTCATCATAGGAATTTCCGTCATCACATATCTTTTCGCTTAACAAACACGACTAAAATTGAAGCGGATACCCTATATCCAGGCGATATTACCCGATCTCTACGGCAGGGGATGTGATTACAATAATTCTTGCCTGTGGGCTGAGTGTGTATACAGCATGAGAGGTCTTTGGCGGGATAAAATAGAAACTCCCTTCGCCCGCCCGTGCCTCGAACTCATGGTCACCGATTATGATCCGAACTGAGCCTTCTATAAGATAATAAACCTGCTCTTCTACCTCGTGGATATGCGGTTCAGCCACACTACCTCTAGCCAGTTCTCCCACCCAAACACTCAAGTTTTTGGCGCCCGAGCTTTTGGGTCCAACCATCTCCCACTCCAAAACTCCCACGTGCCCAGGCGGGGTAAAGCTATAAGCTTCGCTTCGACTAATCCTATATCGGTTCATACCCGACCTCCGATCACTGAAGTTCTCCTATCTGTTATCCTTAACCGGAATGGCTGCCCCAGATGAGACTAAACCTTCTACTTCCGATTCAGTGTATCCCAACATGGTCAAAACTTCGAGAGTGTGTTGTCCCAAAAGAGGCGCTCCGCAATGTATCTCAGGCATCTTTTCAAAGCGGACGATCGGTGTGCGGGTTTGAATTATTGGACCGTACTCGGGGTGCATCAATTCAGTAAGGAGTCCTCGTTCCTTTATGTGTGCATCCTGCAGGATCTCAGCTAAATTCAGAATCGGAGAACTAGGGATGCCCGCCGTTCTTAATTTCTCTACAACCTCATTTACGCTTAAATCAGTCAGGGCATTTTCAATCAGCTCATTCAATTCTGATCTATTTTGGATTCGATTCTCCATTGTAGTAAAACGAGGGTCACTCAAGAGGTATTCAAGATCAAGAACCTTGCACAGTGTTTTCCAAAAGCGTTCTGTAGAAGCCCCAATGAAAACGTAGTTATCCTTTGCCTTATAGACCTGATAAGGAGAGGCAGCAGGCCAAGCGGAACCGAGCCTCTGCGGAAGTTCCCCAGTCATTGAATACCTGGCAACAAAAGGAGACATCCAGGAAAGAGCTGTCTCCAGCAAACTCACCTCAATGCGTTGTGCTTGACTTTTTCGATCCCGCTCCATTAAGGCTTGAAGTATGCCAATGACGAGATACATACCAGCCCCAATGTCGATGAGCGATGGTCCGATACGGACCGGAGGTCTATCGGGTTCTCCAGTACACATCATGATTCCGGACATGGCCTGGGCAGTTATGTCGTATCCGGGCAATTCTCGGTAGGGGCCAGTCTGACCATAGCCTGATATGGAACAAAAAATTATTTCCGGGTTTATTTCCTTGGCCGCTTCAAAGCCTAGCCCGAGTCTGTCGACAGTTCCAGGGGTGAAGCTTTCCACCACGATATCTCCCCGCTTTATCAACCTCCTGACCACCTCTTTGGCGGAATCCTGTTTCAAATCAAGGCAGATCCCCAGTTTGTTTCGGTTGACAGCGGCGTTATAACCTCCGCCAAGGGCCGGTCGGAAGTGGTCCCCCTCTGGACGCTCAATCTTGATGACTTCGGCACCCATATCGGCCAAAATCATTGTGCAAAATGGGCCTGCCAGGGCATGACTCAAATCCACAATCTTAATATCTTGAATCCTAGGCACTGTGCACACCTCAATCGCCGGTTGACCAAAACAGCCCGTTTCCTTCAAATCGTTCTTAGGCCGGGCTCATCTGCCTTTGTACTTAGGCTGGCGTTTCTCCGCAAAGGCCGCTGGACCTTCTTTTGCATCTTCAGTCTGCCTCAAGATCTCGGAAATGGCCTGTTCCAACCGGAATCCCTGTTCGAGCGGCAAACTCTGTGATCTGATAGCCAGTTCTTTAGCCGCCCTCACTGCCAGGGGGGCACATTTACACAGATCGCGTGCATACTTTTCCGCCGCATCCATAAGCGCTTCCTTAGGGACCACATTGTTAATTAAACCGTATCCCAGAGCTTCCTTGGCCGAAATCCTCCTACCAAGCAGGATCATTTCCATGGCTATAGGATAAGGCAATTGCCTTAAGATACGTTGGGTCCCGCCATTGGCTGGAAGGAGGCCACGCTTAACCTCGCTAATTTCGAAAATAGCATCCTCCGAGGCAACGCGGATGTCTGTAGCTAGGAGCAAAGTCATACCTCCGGCCAAACAATATCCGTTAACTGCTGCTATGACCGGTTTCCAAACCTCCAGCCCTCGGTTTAGTAGTTGACCTTTTTGAGTCAGCCAGAATTCATATTTTTCAGGCTGACGCGGAATGGTTGACTTCAAATCAATGCCGGCTGTAAAAGCCTTGGAACCTGCACCGGTGATCACAGCGACCCAAATGTCTGGATTATCCCGTATATCGCACCAGGCCTCCGAGAGCAATTGAAACGTTTCAATGTCCATCGCGTTCATTACCTCAGGCCGGTTAATGGTAATGTAGGCGACCTTATCTCTTACCTCATATAGGACTTTCATTGCCAAGTTATCTAATCCCTGAAAGAATTCTCGTCTCAATGCCCTTCAGAAAAAAGCAGTTCTCTTCCCCTTGCCCACAATCCAACGGTTTATTGTAGACCGCGCAGGGCTCTTTTACTTGCACCCGCAAATTAACAAGACATGGGCGCAAGCAAGAGCCGACTTCTAGCAAAAACGATGCTCGGATCGACTGATAATATCGTCCTGAACATCCTTGTGC
>CAYRFN010000329.1:0-3036 GCA_964423495.1 uncultured Desulfobacteraceae bacterium | reverse complement strand
CTCCGTCTTTCTATTTTACTAGACTTTGGTGTCCGTTTTATCCATCCTACCCCAGTTGAAGCTAATATTGTTTTGGTAGATGGCTACAATCTTAACAGGGAGCCCTTGATGGAACTGAGGAACGCACTTTATGACATAGGTGTAAACTCACACGTAATGAGCGAAGCTACTCCTACTGAGGGTATATCACATTCTATTTGTAGCATAGCTGATGCCAATTTTAAGAGACGTGTAGTTGCATGCCTTGGTTTTGATTCAAAGAGTTTTAATCACATAGATTCAGAAAATAGTGTTCGCTATTGTGGTATTGGGCAGAACGGGTTAGTACTGCAGCCTGAAGGTACTGTGTTGACATGTCCTGCGCTGGCCGCTTTCCCCGTTGGTAACATTCATCAGCAATCACTTGCGAGCATATGGTGTTCATCACCCGAATTGCTTGAAATCCGCAATAAGACACTTTCGGACTTCCCTTTTTGCTCTATCTGTACCGAGAGTGCAAAATGTGGTGGCGGGTGCAGGGCAAAGGCCTATCATTATTATGGAAGCCTCTGGTATCCAGATCCGATTTCTTGTATTCAACATGGAGTAGAATTACGTATTAAATCAACCTAGTATATCTATCAAACGAAGCGGTCAGTAGTAATCATATTACCTATATGCCCTGTTTGCCATAATATGTGAGATATCTTAATGGCAGCATCACGGTAGTGGCTTTTTTAGGTTTGTCGGGAATGTGAAGCAAATCGAGTATTTACTCCAAACAATATAATTCATATTTAATGTATAATTGAAGCACAGAATATAGTAAAAACGAATATTTTTTATTTATTTTTATTACGATAATATGAGATATCAAAAACATTCCGTAATTATATAAAATACTTGCTATATCAAGATTAATGTATTGGCGGAGGTGTAAAGAAGGACTTCACGACATTATTTCTACGATATGGGAATTGTGGCAAGAAGGCTACCAAAAAGCGGGGCACGATACCTACCGGAGGAAGGACCCGGATGAAGATTTTGCGCTTCCCGAGATAGGCCTTGCCAGTGAGGAGGAAATTGCTGAAGCGGAGAGGAAGATTTTGGGTCAGGGTGATAGCGCAAGATATAAATTACATATAATTCCATTGCGTGGTTATAGTCGTGGTTTACGCGAGATTCAGGATGCCCTTAATAGTATTAAACAATAGTCTAGATTGTTACTTTGATTTCAGGTTAAAAGAAATTAACGGAATTATATGCGCATGCCGACATTCCAATGATATCCAAGTGGTTTAAACTTTGTTTTCTTCGCTGATGTGTTCGACTACCAGTTCTTTCTCAATAGGGATGATATCTCTTTCGTAACGTTCAATCTTAACGTTCAGCCGATCAAGTGTGCTCTGCATCTCCGCTACCTGGGTAGCAATACGCTCACGTTCTCGCATAAGTATTTGTTTTCGCAAGTTAGTAGTTGAATCGCCTTGTTCGAAAAGCCTTACATATTGTACCAAGGAATCCACTTGAACCCCGGCATTTCGCATGCATTTGATAAAGTCTATCCAGCCACAATCGTATTCGGTATAGTTCCTTGTGCCGCCTGATGTACGCTTAACCTTCGGGATTAACCCAACCTTTTCATAATAACGCAACGTGTACTGCGTTAAATCATACTTTGCTGCAACCTCGGCTATGTTCATAACAGATCTGCACTCCTTTAAAAATTACAAATAAAAAGTTGCTTGACTTGGAGTTAACTCCAGATGTTATCCTTATATTAATATAGAGTTGACTCCATATCAATATTGAGAACCAATAGGAGGTTAACATGGATATCAACCTGATATTCCCCAAAGGCGTCAAGATGGACGCACACTTCACAGGCACCGCTTTCGTAAACTTTCTGGTACCAGACAAGAACGGCGTATACAATTGCCAAGTGTATGATGTGTTGTTTGAGGCAGGCTGTCGTAATGATTGGCATTCCCACCCTGGCGGACAATTCCTCCTCTGTACGGATGGTATCGGATACTACCAAGAAAGGGGTAAGTCGGCCAGGCGATTGAAGAAAGGTGATGTCGTGGAAATCCCGCCTGATATTGTACATTGGCACGGCGCCGCGCCAGACACTGCGTTTTCACACATCGGCATCAGTGCGAATACACAGAAAGGCCCTGCTGCATGGCTCGGCGCGGTTACTAAGGAAGAATACCTGAGTGCGACCAAAGAGCGATCAGAATGAAGAAAGTCTTAGTAGCTTACTTCTCCCGTTCCGGCGCAACCAAGAAAGTTGCCCAAGAGATTCATCGGGCGGTCGGTGGGGACCTGTTTGAGATAAAGGAAGCTACGCCTTATCCACGCGACTATAACACTGCTGTAAAACAGGCGAAACAAGAGATAGCCAACGGATTCAAACCCGCGCTTAAGAACAAAATCCCAAAAATCAGCGAATATGATTTTATCATTTTAGGTTCACCAAACTGGTGGAGTACGATCGCCCCACCTGTTGCGACGTTTCTGACTCAAGCTGATTTTTCTGATAAGACCATAGCACTCGTCATCACACACGGCGGCGGTGGGCTTGGTCGCACTATAATTGACGTTAGGAAATTGTGTCCTGACGCTATTGTACTTGAAGGATTTGACGGAAACCGAAGCGGGCTATTATCGGCCTGGTTGAAATCACTTGATATTAAGGACGACTGAATATGTGCCGAATGTGTATTCTCACAAGAACTTATAAGTCAATGTCTGAAAACAAGGAATTGAAATACTAAATGATGAAGCTAAACGGTATCACCCACTCGTACGCATCACTGGACAATGATTCCGATGTTAATATGGAGGTAACACTGATTCGATAAAAGCTTGAAACGTGACGTCAAGTCACTTTTGAGGCTTTTGTTACGTCATAAACATTAGTTTTGTTGAATACGAATCTCTATAATCTAGATATTCAGTGCGAAGGAGATAGTAAAAGTTCTGCCTATTGTCACCCTAACTCCAGTAAAACATAGTAAAATCTTCTGTCAACATCTCTCCACTTTCAATCGT
>CAYRFN010000328.1:0-3061 GCA_964423495.1 uncultured Desulfobacteraceae bacterium | reverse complement strand
AAGTCCGCCTGTAAAGCTCACTTTACCCTCTAATTACGCTTATTTTGGGATTAGTTGGAAGAAGGTGGCCAAGGATTCGAGGGTTCAAGGATTCAAGTGTATATTTTCTAATGATTTTATTAAGAAGTTAAGGTTCTTTTAATACAATAACTAATTTTGTTTTATATCCTTAAGCATAGCGCCATCAGGTAATATTGTTTACTTTTCCGGTCTTATATTTTCATTGATAGACGATATATGGTGCATTGACATAATATAATGTTGTCCTTCATTCAGGGTCTTGCAATGATTAAACTTTCCACTCGAACCCTTGACCCCTGGACCCCTTGAATCCTGATCATCGACCAACTAATTTGGAGATGATCCTACGACATTAACCAGATATATGAAAGAACCAGTGAAGTTTCCAGGCCATGTTTATTCAAATTGGCCCATCAATCCTTTTAGACGTTTTACTGCTCGGGGAAGCACTTCCCCTATTGCTTCACTGAATCTGAGATGGGCACGTGAATCAAACGGCGTTTCGCCCTGATTGATAATTGCGAGTTTTGCGCCCGATTGAATTGCCTCCAGTGGCATATCGGCAGCAGGGGTTACCACCAGACTGGACCCTGCAACGATGAAAAGGTCGCTTTCTCGTGAATGTATAAAAGATAGTCTAAGATCTCTTTCAGGAAGAGACTGGCCAAAATCAACAACACTTGAAGTCAGAGAGCCGCCACACTCGCAAGTTGCTTTTCCTGCCGACTTGTCAATGGTCTTTCCGCATAGCGTACATCGAAGTTTTGTTATATTTCCATGCAATTCAGCTAATAGTTCGGGTCTTATCCCTGATTTCAAATGGAGATTATCCACGTTTTGGGAGATCAGGAATCTTAATTTTCCCAGTTTTTGAAGTTCCACAATAGCCATATGTCCTTTACTCGGATCAACTGAATCCCATGATCTGGTCATGGGTTTTGGTGGAAGACCCTTGTCACGCCTCGTCCATAGGCCATCAGGCCCTCTGAAGTCAGGAAGGCCTGATTCAGTGCTGATTCCGGCGCCGGTAAAAACAACAGGGTAGCGGCACTCATACAGCCATTGCGCTAAAGTTTGAATTCTCTTATCCAGATCCTCTTTCATTTATATTCCACTCCAAAATCAGATTGTTTCATATCTATGGATTGGTTTTTTGAAAAATAAATTGACCTAAGTGCTTCGATTCGCAAATAAAGTGACGTATTTTTATGTTTGAGACTCAAGCAAATGCTCACTCCATTCGGCCTGAGCTCATGGTCGAAGGCAGCACTTAGTCCCGAGGGCTTCGACTGAGCTCAGCCGAAATCTGAATAAATACGTAATCGAATTTATGAATCGAGGGACTAAGCCTCTCAAACTGTGCAATATTATTATAATTTCATTATGAATATTCAATAAATTTTGAGTTTATGGGAGTTATTCTCGTGGCAGAGACCTTAATTCCACATTCAGGCTGTATTTTTGTTACTTTTGAAGTATACTAAACTACGAAGTAAAAACATGGTGTTATCCAGTTAATGAAATCTGAAAAACTTATTAAGTGAAGAAATGAGATATGGCATTGCTAAAGGATGTAACCCTGACAGATTCAATAGAGATCAAGACAACACCTGAGAAGATCTTCAGTTTCCTTACCAACCTTGTTGACGACGAAAGCTATCGTGCTTGGCATCCTGACGACCATGTATCCTTTCGCTGGATAGAAGGGCAACCTTGGGCAGAGGGATCAGTTGTGCACGCTGACGAGTACATTCACGGGAAATTACATAAGCTGAAATTCATTGTCACGAAGATAGTGCCAAATACAGAAATCGAATATGTACCTGTATCTCGATTTCTGAAGAGATATTTCCCCAAGAACACATTTTACATAGAATCAAGAGAAAGGACTTGCGTCTTCACCGCTACATGCACCTGCCGGGTCGGCTGGTTGGTCAGGACCTTTGCCAAGAAGAAACTTGAGCGTGGTCTTTCAAGTGTCAGGAAACATATTAAGGAAGAGGGAGAGAACTTGAAAAGGATACTGGAGGCGGAAGAAAACTCACATAACAACAGTATGGACAGCGATAAGCACTAGCCGCGTGGCGTCCTTGCTTGCGCATCATGCTGCACATTGGCGTGCATGAAAAATAGAATATTAGTAACAGCAAATACGATGAGGAGGGTAGAATGCATAACAAGGAAGTAGCTATAAAGACAATTGAGCAACTCCCACAGGATGCCACTTGGGAAGACATCCAGGAGCGCATTAACTTCGTGGCCGGAGTGCGCAGAGGTCTTCGGGAACTCGATGAGGGGAAAGGGATAGCGCATGATACAATGAGGACTGACTTTTTTGCTGGCCGCTAAAAAGCTATCCTGTTACCCGGACCGTTAAGTGGCACAGGAATTTGGATGTCTATTTCTCTATAAATAATCGACGATATTTCCGAAATCGAAACTATAGCAGTAGGCAACTCGATCCGGGAAATTGCCCGCCTGCGAAAAAGTTATGGTTTCGGTCGTTGGAGAAAAATGAAAGGAAAGGCGACAATTTGACTCCCGGATGGTATATAATATGTAAAGCTGAATTACATTGGTATGAGGCCCATGGTATTGGGCGAAAGGATATAAAAATTAAGAAGGTTCTCTGGTGAAAAAATGGAGCAAATGAACTTAAAAAAGATGTTTGTTGTCTGCGTCAAAAACGAAGGCTATGCCGCATCCCTTGAATTGCGCAAGATCTATGAAGTCATACCTGATGAGCATGCTGCTGACCATCAAATGATTCGAGTGGTTGACGAATCTGGCGAGGATTATCTATATCCCTCTGATTTCTTCATCCTGATCGATTTGCCAAAACCTATCGAGCAAGCTCTATCCCTGGCTATGTAATCATAGATGGGCCGGTTTGTCATATTGTTTGTCCCGGGACCTTTCCTTCGTTTTCCGGCAAGGCCACTTAACCTTGCTCTTCCAGCAGACAGCTAATCGTTGCGGCTGAAGAGCCCGTTGGCGCCGCCTGCGGCGGCGCCAATGTGGAGTTGAGCCTTCGCTCTCA
>CAYRFN010000327.1:0-3081 GCA_964423495.1 uncultured Desulfobacteraceae bacterium | reverse complement strand
CTCAAAGCCACACTGCATATATTAGTGCCACGGGTGTAAGCCCGTGGGTATCTACCTTTGGCAGGTGTCGGCCATACAGTGAGCCGAACCGAGTGATATCTGTTTCTTGCATTAAATCCAAAAAAAAGGCGCCTTTCTTCCTAAACATAACAAAGATAGACGCCATTGTCTTATGTATTCGGCAGCTTCCGTGCTCCTTTGAACGGAATCTGATTGTTAACTTATCGAATGTAAAAGTTTTTTTGCATGTGAGTCCTATCTTTGAATACCTAATTTACCACTTATCTTACAGTGTAGTAAAGATAGAGAACCAGGAAGATGTCTCCATACCATGTTCATCTACTCCTAAAAAGGTTAAAATCGTAACCTTTTGCAGCATTTGATGTAACCTCCTTGCTGGTTTATCGAGTAAGATGTTTTACTTGCCTTCTCAACATATATGCTGAAAAGCGAAAAATCGTTTTGTCATTAAAGAATTGGAAAATAGTTATCGATTTCATACTTACTGACATGGGTCCGATAGCGGTCCCATTCGATTTTTTTGTTGGAAATGAACTTATTGAAAATATGATCCCCAAGGGTCTCACGCACAAGATCACTCTTTTCTGTCTCCTGAATTGCTTCAAAAAGGCTTCCTGGCAGGGACACAATACCGGCCTCTTCGCGTGCCGCCTCATTCATCTCATAGATATCCTCTTCCACAGAATCCGGTATTGGGTAGTTCTCATCTATACCCTTCATTCCTGCTGCTAACATCAACGCGAAGGCAAGGTAAGGGTTGCAGGCCGGATCCGGTGAGCGAAACTCTATGCGGGTGGCCTGCTCCTTGCCCGGTTTATACATGGGTACGCGTATCATCGTTGAGCGGTTTCGCCGGGCCCAGGAGATATAGACCGGTGCTTCGTAACCCGGTACGAGCCTTTTGTATGAGTTGACCCATTGATTAGTGATTGCCACGATCTCACGGGCGTGCTTCAGAATTCCGGCAATGTAAGATTTGGCATCTTTTGAGAGCTGGTAAGGATCATTGGGATCGAAAAAGGCATTTATGTCTCCTCTGAAAAGAGATTGATGGACATGCATACCGCTGCCATTTTCTCCAAAAATAGGCTTGGGCATGAAGGTAGCATAGAACCCGTTTTTTCTGGCAATCTCTTTGACCGCAACCCGGTATGTCATTGTCATATCGGCCATCTTAAGACCCTCGTCATAGCGAAGGTCAATTTCATGCTGACTGGGGGCCACTTCATGGTGGCTATATTCGACCTGAATCCCCATTTCCTGGAGAGCGAAAATCGTGTCTCTTCGCAAGTCACCTGCCAGATCTAAAGGTCGGCTATCAAAATATCCTCCCCTATCAATGATATTAGGGGCCTCATTATTTTCAAAGTAAAAAAATTCTAACTCCGGTCCCAGATATAATGTGTATCCTTTGTCAGCGGCCTTTTGTAATATACGTTTTAAGACGTATCGAGGGTCACCCTCATAATGTGTCCCATCTGGCTGAAGGATGTCACAGAACATCCGGGCCACGGGTCGGTCCTTTGGTCGCCAGGGAAGGAACTGAAAGGTAGTGGGATCTGGCATGGCGATCATATCGCTTTCCTCGATCCGGGCAAACCCTTCTATAGAGGAACCATCGAATCCCATCCCTTCAGATAAAGCTTCCTCCAGTTCCGATGGAGTAATGGCAAAACTTTTCAAAAATCCCAAGATATCAGTAAACCAAATTTGGATAAAACTGACTTGTTTATCCTTAACAATGCCCATAACATCTTTTTTAGATTTACATCGCAGCATGATATCCTCCTTAGTCCTTCGATTCATAAATTCGATGACGAATTCATTCAGACTTCGGCTGTCTTCGACCATGAGCTCAGGCCGAATGGAGCTCAGTCGAGACCCTCAGGACTTAGTGCTGAGTTAGCCCTTCGGTCTGAGCTCATGGTCGAAGACAATTTCGACGTATTAGATAGTCAAAATACGTCACCATATTTGCGAATCGAAGCACTTAGTTAGCCTGTGATCTCATCTGTGTTTATGTTCTTGGTTTGAAGAATTCCAGGTATATCCAGACCTGTGGCATTTTTTATCTGTTTTTTTCTCTTCTTCCACCTTGGCAATCTCTCCGGCCACTTTTGCTTTAGATTCAAATCTATATGCCTCAGCAGCCAAATCGGCCTTTGCATTACTTTCCACTGTGGGATACTTGGCTGCCACTTCATTTTTTGCCTTTACTTCTGCTTCTTGTGCTATTCGAACTTCTGGTGTATCCTCGGCCATAGCTATTCGCCCTGCATTTAGAGCAAATAAAAGGCAAGAAAAATCGAAATTATCATCAATGTCTTTTTCTTTACCATCTTATAATGACCTCCTCATTAGCAAAAGGCGTTGCCATTCAAGGGAAATGGCTAATGAATCTTGTTGCTTTCTGCAATGTATCTTGAGGTTAACTGTAATAACTTGTTTGCTTGTGTCGATAATAAATGCAACGGATATGCCACCTGTATTAGAAGCCAAGAATTAGCTGGAAATTCAATAAAATAGGCATGCTAAGGGAGCGGGTTATTGTAAGCATGCATTTGTACAAATTCGTATAAATAAGGCATATATTCTACAAAATTGTATTATTTTGATTTAAACTTTTTTGGTTCTTCAAAGAAAATTATTATAATATTTTGGTAATGTTCAAAAGGCTTCGCATTTAGAAGGATATGGAACACTCTCTTAAGAAATCCGCAACAAGAATTCTTGCATGCTTATGGAACGCCCCCTATGCCCTAACCATAGATCAGGAACAGAAAGGCAGGACATGGGGCTCTCTTTTCAGAAAACGAAAAATTGGTTGCTGGTTATTTGAGTTAAGTTGCTTCTCAGGCGGGCGGCAACTTACGGTGGTTGATGCCATAGCACCATAAAGGCAAGGTACTGACTTAACCCTCCGCCCGCCATAACGCAGTGATGTCCCTTCGGCCTTGCAGTTGACGTCTCGTTTTTGAAAAGAGAACCCAATGTTCTGCCACGCTTAAATGGATCAGGAACAGAAAGGCAGGACATGGGGCTCTCTTTTCAGAAAACGAA
>CAYRFN010000326.1:0-3177 GCA_964423495.1 uncultured Desulfobacteraceae bacterium | reverse complement strand
GCATTTTTTGCCAATGGAGGAGTGTTTTTTCTTGACTTACTTTCTCATAGGCGAGCTGTAGGCGAGCCGGAAGCCTGCCTGAAAGCCGTACGGGGCGGAGCCGGGGCTGGAAGCGAGCGAAGCGGGCGAGAGGTAAAAAGAATGTTAAAAAATGTGTAAATGTAAAGAACGTCCCCTAAAACGCTAAAACCTAAAACTAAAACCACGGCGCTTTCAGGACGTCCCCATATCCACGGGATCAAATGGGTATGTGCGCGATTGGAGATAGGGAAAGGAAAAGATGCTTGACAATCCGAGAGCTATGAGGGAATATTTGTAATAATTTCAGCATTTAGAGATGTTACCTAATATTGAAATAGGAGCCAAATCAAATGGAAGATACGATGCCTTTTGGGGATATACTAGAGGAGCTTGATAAACTACCTCTGGGAGATCAAGAAGCCCTAAGAGATATACTTGCAAAACGCATTATTGAGCACCGCCGGAATGAGCTTCTCACGGAAATAAGTGAGGCACGTAAAGAACATGAAGAAGGTAAGTGCCGACCGGTGAGCCCCGATGAGCTAATGGCAGAAATAGTGTCATGAAACGCGTTTTGATCCGGTCTTCTGCTTTTGTCAGAGCAGCAAAGAAAACTGTGAAAAGACACCCTGAGGTTGCTGGAGACCTCCAAACCGCTTTGAAGCTTTTGGCTGAAGATGCAACCCATCCCAAACTCAAGACCCATAAGTTGAAAGGCAAACTTGAAGGATCTTGGGCATGCAGCGCTGGCTACGATCTGAGGATCATATTTCGATTTGGACAATATGAAGATCGGGAGGCGGTGTTCCTTGAAACAATGGGGACGCATGAAGAGGTATATTAGAGCAAAACTACCAGATCCACCAAACAAATCAATTCATTTTTCCCAATTCAAATCGGATAATTTGGCCCGCATTAAATACCACACTACCCGGATGAGTTTTCATTCTACTCCATTCTCTTTGAGCCATCCCTCTGTGCCTCTGCGAACTCCCTCCGGGCTGGAAGCTAGCGCAGCGGGCGAGAGCTATAAGTTGTTTTGGAACCAACGTCCCATGTTCCGCACATATTCCGCATCTCAACCCCCTACGAGCTGGCCTGATAAAAGATCTGAAAGAGCTTGATAAGTATGCATGGACCGGCCATAGCGCTATATTGGGAAAAAGGACAAATCCCCTTGTCCCTTACCCTTCTTCAAAAAACAAACAAGAAAAACCAGAGAAGTACCTCGCAGAGAAAACAGTCGAAGATGTACTTCTCCGCTTCGGGGACAAGCTTGCAGAGGCTCGTAGAAAATATCGACAATTTGTAAAAAATGGTGTGGATCAGGGGAGTCGTCCTGGACTACAGGGTGGTGGGTTGGTCAGGAGTGCTGGTGGAGATAAGAGAGGGCTTCTCGGGCGTAAGAAAGAAGAGCGAGAGAAAGGGGATGCAAGAATACTGGGGAGTGGTGATTTTGTAAATGAAACCCTTCAACAAGCTGAGGCGACTTTTGAAAGAAAGTACCTGCCCAAACGGCCAATCGAGGAACTGGTTGAAATTGTAGCTGGGGAATTGGGTGTCAGACCTGAGGTGATATGTTCTGGGAATAGGCAGAAACAGTACGCAGATGCCAGGTCCTTACTTGCCTGGCTCGCAGTTGAAGAGGTTGGGCACCCTGCTGCGAAAGTGGCAAGATTTTTGGGTATTACTCGCATGGGCATTCACAAGGCGGTCGTGAGAGGCTCGGAGTTAAGACGTGATCGCCCAGCAGGGGCAGGATAAGTTTACAAAGTTGCCAACGTACCCTATTACACATTAGCAATTCCAGGGTCAGAACAAACCAACAAACATCCCCCGTTCGCGCCCTTTGAGTCTTCGGGTTCAAACATGTCAAGAACGCAACAATGAAGCAACGTCCCCCATTACCCCATTATACCTGCGGTAAAGCTGGCAACAATGGAAATATGAAACAACGTCCCCCATTACGTCCCCATTAAAGAGGACGATAAAGAGGAAGATGCCATCTGGGAAAAATACAATTGTTGCCTTCGTGGTGGACGACCAAAATGAGAGCAAGATGTAAGGTGGGAGGAGTTTTTCGGTGCTGAGAACGGGCGAAATACTCGTCAAGGAGGGCAGTCATGTTAACGGTTAAGGGGGTTTATGAAAACGGAAAGGTTAGGCTTTTGCAAGATGTTGGTGATATCAAAAAGGCTCACGTTTACGTTATCTTGGTTCCTTATGACGAAGATAGCAGAGGTGATGAAGGTGTGAGGGGTTCAAGAATAATACAGCAGGTCACTCCAATCAAGATAAAGGGGGAACCCTTATCTGAAACAATAGTAAAGGAGCGATATCTTTCGTGAACATATTTCTGGATAGCACAGTTAAGTTGTTGAAATGATGCTAATATGTAAATCTCTGAATATAAGGAAAGGGGCTCATGGAAGCGTTAAAGACAAGGGTGAGCGTGGATCAGGATGGATTCATCAAAGTGCCGGTCCCTCCCAGTTTTGGCAAGCAGGTTGAGATTATTGTTCTACCCGCATCGTATGATCAAGACCACGAAGAGTCTGAATATTTTGAATGTGTGGGCGAAGACGGCACAGTCTACAGGGTAAGAGACTGGACGGACGAAGAATTCAACAAGGCAAGCATGATGAGTGCTTGCAAAGATGATGAGACCGTTGCAGAGGATTTATTTGATGTCTGATATTGGCTCCCTTGCTTTGGTGAAATATGAATATACCGACAAGTCCGGCTCGAAGGTAAGGCCTGGATTAATTACAGGTAAGTATCTGAATGACTATCAGGTGACGTTCATCACCAAAGAGGTGGAAAAATATGCCAGCGAAGAGACTTCAATAATTATTGACAATGAGGATCTTGCCTCTGGGGCTCTTAAACAGAAAAGCATTGTTCGCACACACAAGACTTTCTGGGTTGAAAAGAACCGGTGCAAGAAAATCGGTGCTTTGAAAAAGGAAGTGACAGATAAGATACTCCGGCTCAATGAAAAATACTTTGTGCGCAACTACTATAATTTTGCCCATCAACAAAAGCCTTTTATTCCAGGGAAATCCCGTGTTCCTTATGCAGGCAGGGTCTATGATGGAAAGGAGCTGTGCAACCTGGTGGATGCCTCTCTGGATTTCTGGCTGACTGCCGGTCGTT
>CAYRFN010000325.1:0-3190 GCA_964423495.1 uncultured Desulfobacteraceae bacterium | reverse complement strand
AGGGAGGTGCCCATACTTTAACCGTGATGCCCTTTATATGATTATCAAATCTTTGATTGACTTACCTTTTACTGCTCAGGTTATTGAGTTCACGGTTAAAAAAATGTTCTCTTACCCCAGTTAAAATACAAAACCAAAGTCATTTAACGGGGCAGGCCCCGTTACCATATTCCGGAGCTACCCTGTGTAAATAGCCCTTCGGGATTTAACAGGGCAGGCGGGGCAGGCAAAGGGGCACAGAGGTTTTTTCATTTAAAAAACTAAAACATGAATGTTTGCCCTGTGTAAGGGAAGGGGCAGGCCCCTAATGGAATGGGGGAATGGGTTCTAAAGCAACTTCTTATGATCCTTATTCATGGTACCATTTCAAGAATTCTTCCTGTGAAACGCCCAGATCCTTTGCAACAGCCTTGACCAAAAGAGGAGGGGATTTCCTTGTACTTCCATGTTTGACATGAACAACAAACGGCCTGCCCTGGCGTGTGAGTCCAATCCATTTGTTATTCCTAAATTTGAGTGCTTCAGGACGACAAAATACCTCCAGAAAGCGCACAAACTGATCCCGCCGCAGTTCTGGAAACTTGCTCATACTGCGACCTCTAGTACCTGCACCTCCCCTTCAGGGCTGATATCCTGAAATACACTGGCCTCTCCGTATTCCTTTATTAAGTCGTCAATTGCTTCCCGAAGGTTTTCTATGGCTTCATCGTGAGTATTTCCAGTAGCATTTGCCTTTACCAATTCACAGCGAGCAAGAAAACCGTCTTTCCCAAGAGGAATTATGACGACAGGCAATTTATATTTCATGAGTAAGCCTCCCAGTTTTTGTAATGTCTAATCTAATATTAATAGGGGATATTCTATAAAAAGTAAAAAGAAAAAATAAAGTGCGGGTGTGGAGAAGTGAATGGGGCTGTGGCCAGTCCAGAGATATTTATCCAGTTCTTTGAGGTCGTTTACGATGCCAGCTCTTAGCGGGTTGAGATGGATGTAACGGATGAGTTCAAGAAGGTAAGGATCTTCTTCACAGACGACGGATTTGTAGCGGTTCTGGAAGAGATGGCCGTTGCGTTTATGGCGTTTATTGAAGGTCACGGCATAGCCGGTCATAAGCCTGCGCATGACCTTGCTAAGCGGGGTAGGGCCGGTTCGGAGCAGGAGATGAAAATGGTTTGGGATCAAGGCCCATGCGTAACATTGGGTCTGGGTTTCTTCCAGGGTATCAGCCAGACGATCAAGGAAGGATTTACGGTCCTTGTCGTCTCGGAAGATTTTGGTTCGGTCGATGCCACGGGCCCCAGTGAAATGCGCCCCAGTGAAACAGAAAAGCCCACAAGGTTTCATGGGGTAAACTTCGATGTCCTTTGGTCCCGATTAAACAGAAAAGAAAGGTTTAACGGGGTAAAAATTTCACCGGGCAGGCATGACTTGTTGCAGGAGTCCGGGGGCGTCAAGTCTTGGTTGGCGAGGCATGGTAATGGGTTATATGGGTTATGGGTAAAAGGTTATTGGTTATATGGAATGGCTATGATCCAGGATCAAGATTTTTTAGAAGACAGATCCGATTCGTTTTCCTCATTTCCTCTGTGAATTTTTCATTGGCAGTTATCAGTGTACCCTTAACTTCAAAAGCCAAAGCAAGATAAGATGCATCGTAAAAAGTAACTTTCTTCTGCCTCATCCATGAGAAGCGCCGGTTTACCATACCGTTGAGACTGTAGGAAAAGCCTTGAAAGGCCTATTAATAGGGGATATAATTGCTTCCCAAAACAAACAGACCGCTTATATAGTAAAGGGGAAGCAAATGGCTAGATACAAAGACTACTCATATGAACAAGGAAAATTCATTCCGATTCATTTTGACAAGCAGATTCTCCCTGGTACGTTTGAGTACACCCTTAGTTATCTTATTGATAATGATATTAACCTGTCTATATTCGAGCAACGATATAGGAGATGATACGGGTGCTCCTGCCTATGATCCCACTATTTTGCTAAAGAAGAAAGAAAAGATGGAAAGAGCGATCCGTTGGATATTGAAAAAGCACCGAGAGATGGATTGCACTGGGGCCGACAAGGATATGCTTACCAACGACAAAAGGTATATTGAGACTCTACGTTGCCGGGTCCGAAAGATCAAAGAGTGGATGGAGGCTAACGATGACAAGCCGGGGAAAACGGGTCGTCCCATCAAGAGTAACATGACCGATAACGAGAGTGCGAAGATGAAGAGTTCTCGTGGCGTGATTCAGGGTTATGACGGTGTTGCCGCCGTAGATAGCAAACATCAAGTTGTTGTTCATGCTGAGGCGTTTGGTGAGGCACAGGAGCATGGTTTATTGGAGCCAATGGTGGAGGGAACCAGGGAGAATTTTCAAGCGATTGGTGCAGAGGATGATGTGTTTGATAAAGCGAAGCTGACAGCCGATGCTGGTTTTCATACTGAAGCGAATATGAAGATGCTGGCCGAAGAAAACATCGACGGATATGTGGCGGACATTTTGTTTCGAAAACGGGATCCTCGCTTTGTAGACCGAGATAGATACAAGAAGCGGCACCGACGAGAACGGAGGAAATTCAACAAAACGCCGGATATGTTTACGGTAGAAGACTTTACTTTTGCTGAAGACAAATCATTCTGCATATGCCCTGCAGGGAATCGCATGTATCGTAATGGGGGGAATGTGTTTGTCAATGGTTATCATGCGGTAAAGTTTCACGGTCGGAAAACGGACTGCCGGCAGTGTGAACTTCGTCCGCGATGCCTAAAGCACCCTGATCGAACTGAAGCCAGGCAGGTGTACTTCTTTACGGGTAGACTGAAAAAAGGACAAGAAACCTATACTCAGAAGATGAAGTACAAGATTGATTCAACACTGGGTCGATTCATATACAGCAAAAGAATCGCCACATCAGAGCCCGTATTCGCCAATATACGAAACGCTCTAGGGCTGGATCGGTTTACACTCAGAGGAAAAGAAAAGGTTGACATTCAATGGAAGCTCTATTGTATCGTTCATAATATTTTAAAGATTCATCGTTGCGGTCCAGGGTTTGTATGAATATTCGATAAAAGATGATAGAAGTATAGCAGAACAGCCCAAAGACAAATATGAAATCCATAAGATAAACATTTGGTCCTTCACAGTTTTTCGTGGGTGAATCTATATATTGTAGGCAATTTGCCTCC
>CAYRFN010000324.1:0-3193 GCA_964423495.1 uncultured Desulfobacteraceae bacterium | reverse complement strand
TGTCCTTCTTATCAGACATAGCTTTTAGATCCAAAATTATGTAACTCATATTTAAGGAATCGAGATAATAAACTGGCCTGGTACAAACTGGATGTAAACACTTTTGAACATTAATAATTAATTAGGGGAATTTCTAAGTGGATAGTGCTATTCAAACCGAATATAAGTTAGATCCCAAGAGATTAAAGTGCATCCTTCCGGATGGGCCAGGAGTATATTGTTTCAAAGATCTCTCTGGACGTGTAATTTATGTTGGCAAGGCAAAAAGGCTCAAGAAAAGGGTCTTGTCATATTTTAAGTACCCTGCTGATCTCCCTAAGAAAACGTCCCTAATGATGAAAAGGGCTTGCGCCCTTGACTTCATCCTCACCTCCACCGAACAAGAGGCTTTCATCCTTGAAAGCAATCTCATAAAAGAGTTCATTCCTCGCTACAATATCGTTCTCCGGGATGATAAACAATACCCATGTCTCCGGCTTGATATTAATGATCGTTATCCACGCCTGAGCATTGTTAGAAAAATTAATAAGGACAGGGCCCTCTATTTCGGTCCGTTTTCCTCTGCTCATTCAGTTCGTAGCACCCATAAGGTGATAGACCGGATTTTCCAACTCAGGAAATGTAAGAATAGAGGGCTGCCAAAACGTACAAGGCCCTGCCTGAATTATCAGATGGATCGATGCCTTGGCCCTTGTAGTTATGATATATCTATATCAGATTATCGGGAGATTGTTCAACAGGTCAGGCTTTTTTTAGAAGGACATAACCTGGAATTAATCGACCGGTTGAAAAGAGATATGTCAAAGGCAGCAGACCGGCTTGATTTTGAGAAGGCCACCAAGATAAGGGATCAAATCAGGGCTATAAGGAAGACTGTCGAACGTCAAAATGTGGTTTCAAATCAGTTAGAGGACCAGGATATTATTGGCCTGGTGCAAAAGGAAAAGTTGTGCCAGGTAGTTACCCTTTTTGTTCGAAAAGGATGCGTAATTGGAAGCCATAATTATCTATTTAAGAACCCTGGTGTATCTGCATCTGAAGTCATGGAGGCCTTTTTGAAGCAATACTATCACTCTTCCGCCTTTATACCGAAATATATCTTTATTTCAAACCCTATCCAAGACATGTCTATCACTCATTGGCTTAGTGATTTGGCAGGGAGAAAGGTAGTAGTCCACAGACCACTTAGAGGAGAAAAGCTTCGGCTAATGAAAATGGCACTTGACAATGCGGAAAATCTGCTGATCGGCCATTATGACGCGCAAAAGGAAGACCTAACGAGCATGGTTCAGTCTGTCTTGATGCTTAAGAAGATACCAAGATTCATCGAGGGGCTCGACATCTCCAATCTTAAAGGGAGTTTAGCAGTAGGAACTATCGTCTCCTTTGCGGATGGTCTCCCTCACCGTTCAGGATATCGAAACTTCAGGTTTAAGACAATAGAAGGCATTAATGACTATGGCATGATGAAAGAGTTAGTTAAAAGGAGAATAACCATGGGGCGCTTGCCTGACCTCTTTCTGGTGGATGGGGGCAAAGGGCATTTATCAGCCGTTAAAAGAATACTGGAGATGCAGACGAATTCGAACCTGCCTGAGGTAGCATCTATCGCAAAGCCAGATGAAAACCAATATGAAAAATTGGATAAGATATATATTCCTGGCCGCAAAAATGCTATAAAGCTCAAGCCCGATCATTCTGTGCTGAATCTAATGATGCGAATTCGAGATGAGGCTCATCGCCGGGCCATATCGTACCATCGAAGGTTAAAAGAAAAAAAATTGACGGAATCTGAGTTGAATCTTATCCCTGGTATCGGTATTAAGAGGAAGAGGGTTTTGCTTAAACATTTTAAAGACATACATACAATTGCCAAGGCCAGCTTGGATGAGTTGACTGGAATTCCAGGGATAAACCAATCTTTAGCCAAAAGAATCACCTCTTTTTTTAAAGCAAGAATGCATAAAAACGGAGATGGGAGAGAAAGTGGAGAGAAAGTGGGTTGACACATCAATAGTAAGTATGGTAGCTATTTTTGCTGGAGTTTTCAGAATATCACCTTTCACGTTTATTAATGTGAATACGCTTTGGCTATAAAAAAGATTACTATATTCCTGGTTCCCGACGGCACAAACAGGGTCAAGCAATTTGCATTCCCAAGACTCTTGCCTGTTATTTTTATCATTCTTTTCATTTCTTGTGCAGCGTTTTTCTCCTGGATCACCTATGATTATCAGGCAATGAAGGCCCAAATGCCTCTTCTGGCTAAGCTGAAAAAGGAAAACGAGCAAAAGAAGGGCCAGTTTATAAATTTGGCGAAACGTATTGATCAGATCAATCAAGAAATGGTCAAACTAAAACAACTTGATCACAAGCTGAAAGTTATGGTGAACCTGGAAACAACCGACGGAGACTCCCAAGTTCAGGGCGTTGGGGGCCCAGACCCAGATCTTTTGGATCCCAGACATGCAATGACCAAAACTCATAGAGAACTGACACATACAATGCACCGATCATTAGATAATCTCGAAAACGAAATAACTATTGGTGAGCAGGATAAAGAAGAACTTTACAAATTCCTTGAAAGCCAGAAAATGCTACTTGCCTCTACGCCTTCCATTTGGCCGACAAGGGGATGGCTCAGTTCCCGTTTCGGATATCGTATCTCTCCATTTACTGGTAAAAAGGAATTTCATAAGGCTATTGATATTGCCACGAGGAAAGGGGCACCAATCGTTGCGGTTGCAAACGCTGTTGTTTCGGAAGTCGACAGGGACGTTGGCCTTGGCAAGGTGCTAACTGTCAAACATGGTTATGGTCTGGTGACGAGATATGCCCATCTGGAAAAGTCACTTGTAAAAAAAGGCCAGTTTATTAAGCGGGGCGAAACAATCGCCCTGGTAGGTAATAGTGGCCGATCTACTGGGCCCCACTTACACTATGAGGTCCACCTGAATGGAGTTCCCGTAAATCCCCTCCATTATATCCTCAATTAATGTTCATCATCCCAGCAGCATTGTGGACAAATCTCTACCCTTGACAAAAGCATATATTTCTTCACATTATGAAGGTAAATTCTCTATTTTGTATAAATAAAGATATGTTTACGTTCAAAATGACTGGTAACGTTCAAAAGGTTTCGCATTTAGAAGGACATGGGACTCTCTTTTAAGAAATTCGCAGTTTAGCCATG
>CAYRFN010000323.1:0-3307 GCA_964423495.1 uncultured Desulfobacteraceae bacterium | reverse complement strand
TATGCCTGGCATGGGGTGTTCTTTCTAAAACAGGATTCAGAATTACCCGACAAGAAATAATTCATTAGTTATGGTGCCTACACTTTTCACAATCTTGACAATGGGTCTTTTGCTGCATTACCTTGCGGATAACTGCCAAAATAGCAACGTGTTTGCTCATGAAATTTTTCGTCGTTCTCATCGGCGAAAGTTACAGATATATGACAGGATTAGGGTTTTTTGGAAACCCTTCTGGAATGTCTGTCGAACAGGCAATTCATGTGTTGGAGCAAAAACTTTGATTTATATTCTCAGGGAAAAGATCTATTACGGATGGGTCATAGTGGCGGCCACGTTCCTCATAAGTGTTATAGGAATGGGAGCGCGATATTCCTTCGGCGTTTTTCTGAAATCCATTGAAACTGAATTCAGCATGACGCGAGGGATGACTTCGGGCATCTTTTCCGTCTATATGCTTCTTTGTTGCGCCTTTGCCGTCTTAGGCGGGTGGGCCTTAGACAGACATGGTCCAAGAAAAGCCGGCATTTTTATGGGAATATTTACCGGTTTTAGTCTCGTAATGACAAGTCTGGTGCACTCCTACTGGCAGTTGCTGTTTACCTATAGTTTTTTATTGGCCATGGGGACCGGTCCGACATACGGTGTGGCCAACACAACGGCTTCCAGGTGGTTCATGAAAAAGAGAGGGTTTGTGTTAGGGATAACCTCGTCAGGGGGCGGCGTGGGGGCCATTGTTCTTGCGCCCATTGCCAGTTACCTGATTTCAAATTTCGACTGGCGAACGGCATTTGTTGTATTGGGGATCGTACTGGGAATCGCACTGATTGCGGTTTCTCTCGTGCTGGAAAAAGACCCCCGGGATATCGGGCTTTTCCCTGACGGCGCCCGATCCGAGCCGGAGCGGGAGGAGACGCAAAATAAGGCCGAGAGTACTCAGAGCGCAGGGTTTTCACTGACCGAGGCCACAAAGATGCACCAGTTCTGGCTTTTGGCCTTAAGCTGGGTTTTCATGTCATTGAGCCTTCATATGGTTTTTGTCCACGTGGTCCCCTACGCCATTGACACGGGCATTTCACCAATGGATGCGGCCCTTATCATGAGCGTGATCGGCCTGACGAATATTCCAGGGCGTATCATCACCGGGAAAATTTCCGACGCCTTTGGAAGAAAGGCCCTCGCCATCGGCAGCTCCCTGATTGAGTTTGTAGCCCTGCTCTGGCTCATGTGGGCGCAACAATTATGGGCCCTCTATGCCTTTGCCATGGTTTTCGGCTTTCTATGGGGCGGGGGAGGGACAATGATAGCGGCCCTGATCGGTGATATTTTCGGGACGAGAAATTTAGGGCCCATTATGGGATGGATGTCAGCGGGATGGGCATTGGGGGCGGCCATCGGCCCCGCCATCGGAGGATATATATTTGATGTCAGTGGCCACTATTTTAGGGCCTTTGGAGCGGGTGCCGTCGCCATATTAATAACCGCCTGCCTGGTAGCCTTTATTAGAAGCACTCCAAGGGGAGCGGCTCAGGCTAAACGTTAGGCGTTTAATATGCTCGGCGTCTAACATGTTTTATTAATATCGCTTGGAAAAAATGCCATGAAAAATGTGAGGAAGCTAGTCTATACAGGTTTAGCAATGGCATTGACGATTCTGGCTGCAGGGTGCGTGAAGGAATCACGGAATGTTTACAAAGAGAAGCTGTTTTCTTCATCTTGCGAACCATGTTAAAAGTTAGATTAAAGGGGTCAAGTCTGCCGTTGACTCTTGTTAAAATTTATCAAAGGTCAAACATAGATTTGACCCCTTTATTGGTTATGGTTAACCCCATCTACCCGGAATTGAAGTATTGCAGAATTTACATCGGCCTTCATTGATATTCATCTCAACTATCTTATAACCCAATTTTTTTAAAATCATTTTTCCGCAATTATGGCAATAAGTATGAGTTCCTGGGTGACCAGGCACGTTACCGATATAAACGTAATGAATACCTTCTTTAAGCGCAATATTTCTGAATTGCTCAAGTGTTTGGACAGGCGTGTAAGGTAATCTGTTTAACTTATAAAGAGGAGTAAATCTTGTGAAGTGCAACGGGTAATCCGGGCCAAGTTCTTTTAAAATCCACCCGCACATTCTTTTTACCATTTCAGGATCATCCACATAAGTTGGAACCACAAGGTTAATGATCTCAAGCCAGACGCCTTCTTGATGAAGCGTTTTCATAGTATTAAGAACTGGGTTAAGAGTCCCGCCGTTAAGGCATTGATAAATACGGTCATTAAAAGATTTGAAGTCGATCCTTGCAGCATCTAGATATTTTGCAAGCTCAATAAGAGGTTCTCTATTTATATAACCATTTGAAATATAAGCATTTTTTATACTATTTGATTTCGCTATTTTTGCTGTATCTAACATGTACTCATAATATGTTGTAGCCTCTGTATAAGTGTAGGCAATTGAAGGTATATTATATTTTTTAGCAACCTTGACAACATCCGAAGGAAACAGCTCTTGGAATTTAACATCTTCAGGCCTTTTCTGAGATATTTCCCAGTTCTGACAGTTCAAGCATCTAAAATTGCATCCGGTCGTTGCTATTGATAATATCCATGTTCCCGGATAAAAATGATTAAAAGGTTTTTTTTCAATAGGGTCATTAAGCACCGCAACAGGATTTCCATATGTAAGGGAGTAAAGTTTACCTCCAATATTTACTTTTGAGCGGCAGACACTTCGATCCCCTGGTTCTAAGTAGCATCGATTTGGGCAAATTTGACATTGCACATCGGTTCCATCTGAGCTATACCGAAAAGCCTCAATGGACCATTTCCAAGGTTTGGCAGGGGCATCATTTTTAAAGACATGACCTTTTATATTTTTATTACATTCATTTTTCTTATTAAAAAAAGCATAACCTTGGGTGGCACAAAAAAGGGCGGGCAACCCTATTCCCATTGATTTCAAAAACTCTTTTCTTGTCATTAAACGAGACATTGTGATTTCTCCAGATGCTGTAATCATGAGATCTCAAGCTCATTTAGTTCAATAATATCTGAATCTGGACTCACTATCGCGCCAAGAGCCAGTTCGATTCCTTCATCAACTTTTTATCCTCCATAGTAAAGAACCCCGCTTTGAAAAGTGGGGCTTTAAAAAAGTTCTAATTGTCCGGGAGCTCTTTCATGATCCTTATGATATTTTATATATTTATTGATAATATCTTTCGTCACTTTGTAGGTTTCTTGTCAACAAAAAAATTGTCCTATTTTTGGACATTGACTTTAAACCAACAAAGGCCAAAAATTG
>CAYRFN010000322.1:0-3332 GCA_964423495.1 uncultured Desulfobacteraceae bacterium | reverse complement strand
TTGAAATCACTACATATTCCCCTTATTTTTATCAACTAATCTGGAGATGATCCTACAAGAATGATATCCAGGCACAGATTGATCTCTGCGCCAAGCATGGCCTTATCAAGAAGGGGTTCGATGCGAGAGAGATTGTGACGGATTTAATTCCTCTGCATTGATCCTGTAAGCAGGTGGGAAGGGACGATAGGCGATGGATGTGCCTGTCGCGGGAGCCTCTAGGGCGAACGAGTCCAGACGCTCATGTCCTGGAGGCGTTCCGTTTTCAATAGCTCTTTGATCTTCGCTACAAGTTGGTCCTTAGTTATACTCTCTCTCCATCGAGATTCAATCTATATCCTATAAAACTGCTTAGGGTCGTGATAATAATCTCTTAAATACATCAAGATATCAAGATATAGTGGGTAATTTGTTATCCTATAAAAGTCAACCTTCCTTGCATTATACAAAAATCACATAAAATTTCAGTATACATCTACAATACTTAAAAACATAGCCTTGATCTTGACGAAAGGTTTCTTGCCAAAGTCGATGGTACGCTTCTATGGAATTTTATTCAAGGTTTGTAATGAAAGTCGCAACCGCTTTCAGTTTTGACATTCCTTCCATTTATAGCGAGACTGTCGAAAAAGTCCAAATATACTATTTTTGGCAATTTCACATGTAGTAAAATCAGTTAGTTATGAGCCTCTAAATTATGGATTTATAGTTTTTCGACAGCTTCAGCAGTTATCGATACCTTAACACAGCGTTGACCAACAGCCGATTGGACGGACGCGTAATTAAGGTCAGATCTTGCATTATAACGTTATCTTATTAACGATACTGCCAACAGTCGCATAATGAAGTCCCGGGGTGCCTGGCTATACCCCGTATTCGTTACGTGGTGCTGGTTAGTGTGTATTTCATTGTTATGGTCCATTTCCTATTTCTTTATGTAGGCAATAATCTTTTCAAAATCCCCTTTGTGCTGATCAAAACCACTACTGGGAGCCTGGCAATCCACAAAATGGATAAACCCCATTCCTCCACCTATTTTCTCCTCCAGGAAAAGTCCCAGATGCTTTTTTCCCATAAACTCCCAGGAACATTTAAATCCTGAAAAACCCGAAACGGACAAATTTTGTCTTTCCTGGGGCTCTGCATTGATATGGGAGACGACCCGATCTTCAAAATCTCTATCAGGCATTAACGGGATACTCCCGCAATGAACACTGAGGGCTGGTCTTCCCATATTGAGGTTTCCTTCTCCAGGCCACCATACACCGGCATCCGCATCACCATTCCAATTGCTGGGGAAAGATATGGACCATCCATGAAACTGAAAGGTTTTCCAGTCTGCCGGTATTGCAGATATTTGTTTGGTTGCCGGTGATTTTTCCTTTGACGGTTGCAGATCTGTTTTTTGAGAAGACGGCGTAACTGATTCACTTGCTGACTTGGATTTCTGATCTGATTCTCCGTTGCCTCCACAGGCAAGAAAACCAAAACAACTCAACCCCACCGCTAAAACCATTATCAAAAAATATTTTCTTCCCAATTTTTTTCCATTTACCATTACTGAAACCCCCTTAAACTTAAGTCCCAAAAAACATCATAGGAAAAATTTTTATATCATTTTGAAACATTATCATCGCGCTGCTCACCGGATTGGCTGGAGTGTAACGTAAGCCAATTCCGAGTGAAACACCTTGTTCGGCGGTGATTTAAAATATCAGTTTAAATCAAGGTACAATTAAACTTCAAAAGCCTTCAAGAAATCCTCTCTTGAAATTCCGACTTGGGTTAAAATAGTTCGAAGGGTTGATTTTTTAATTTCAGGATGGTTGGGCATTGTCAGAGGTGTTTTGGTTCCATCAGGATTCTGACGTAATATGGCGATATGATTTCCTTCACGAATTTTCTCGAAACCGAGTTGTTCTAATGCGTTTATTACTTTTCGAACAGGAGCATCATTAGGAAATTTTGACATTACATTTAGACCCCGGCTTCAGCAATGAACGCCTCAATAATTGGAGGGTCAACTTCAATATCTTCAGAGCCAAATGTATCAATGTGAAATTTTATTGCTGATTTTACATCCACCAAGGCAGCTTCATAAGTATCTCCTTGACCTACAACAACACCTCTCATTCCCAAGGGATAGGCAACGTATGTATCGGGATGTTTTTCAACAACTATTTTATATTGTTTCATAGTACGAGCCTCATTTATATTAGTTTAGTTAAGTTAATATGACAATAGCATAATACATGGTCAAATATCAATTACCATTATCATCCGCCATCGCCTTGAACCGTTGCTTTGTCTTAGAAGGTCAATTCTGGCCTCAAAATAGTACTTCTAAGGGCTAAAATACCCCCTAACTATGAAGCTTATATCTGTATTATCAATTACTTGGCTCGGTCCGACCCCACTTCACTGATCATTCTTCCTTCAGCCACAGCTCTGGTCTTCTAAGTTTTTTATTGACCAAAAAATATTTCAAGTCACTGATTCTTTCGTCTATTTCTGGATTATCGATTTCGAATTCTTTCTGAACTGCTTCAAAATCTTCTGGGGCCGCTACCGCCAACTCACTGTAATTTGTGAGCTTGTTTGTTCTTTCGCGTAATTTATTATTAGCCTTACCTGAGTTTTTCATCAGATCGATTATTGCTTGGCCATGATCCCACAAAAGATACTGATCAAACAATTTATGTGTTTCAGCTATTTCATTCTTCTTCAGTCCGATTTTCGCTAATGCCGCATCAATTCCATCTCTTAGCTGAAGCTTCCTCTTTAATCCCATACCACCCCATCGACCTTCCCCAGCAATGATTTCAAGAATAGAACTTGTAAGCTGAGCCGATAAGTCCTTGACACTGGCGGTAGTTGCATATGCTTCATCAACCGCCTTTTTCAATTCTGCCTCAAACCCTGCGCCCTTAATCCTGCTAAATTTATCAAGGTTTGCAAATGCCATCCCAATAGCACCAGCGACTACGGACAAGGACATTGCACCCAGCTTGTCTAAATAACCAAAAAATGCAGCTCCTCCCAGCAGGAAGAAGAAGGATATCCAAAATACGACTTTATTCTCCACTGGCACTACCTCATTTCGCATAACATTTACATATAAGGCAATTTTGCCTGTTATCCTGATATTGAACAGACAAACAGGCAAATTTACTTGCTTTCAAAAAAGGCGTCAAATTTACTCTTGACTCTTTTAAAACTTCTCGAAAAAGCGCATGCCAGCAATAATCAGTCTATTTACCATGAAGACAACTTTTAATTTCTGGATCATCTCCAGATTAGTTGATAAAAATAAGGGGAATATGTAGTGATTT
>CAYRFN010000321.1:0-3342 GCA_964423495.1 uncultured Desulfobacteraceae bacterium | reverse complement strand
GAGGCAAATTGCCTACAATATATAGATTCACCCACGAAAAACTGTGAAGGACCTAGAAAATTATGTCTAGACCATTAAGAATACAATATCTAGATGCTTGGTATCACGTGATGAATCGTGGTAGGTGAGTGAAAATGCGGTCAAGTTTACTCTTGGCTCTTGCTAAAATCTATCAAAGGTCAAACATAGATTTGACCCCTTTACTTAAAATATTAAAGTCTGGCTGGGAAGAATACAGGCATTGTAATACTAGGGTCACGAACGAACTGAAGTACACGGGGGGGAAATATGATGGTCCTTTTTAGACTATTGATTTTCAGAAGGATTTTACGCGCCGCAATCAGGGTGATTACCTGGGTGGCGGCGGCTGCTCTTGGTTTCATGGTTACCATTATTGTCATTAATGTCATCGGACGCTACGTATTTAATCGGCCATTTATGGGTACGGTTGAGATTGTCCAAATGCTCTTGGTCATCACCGTTTTCTTTTCGGTGGCTCATACTGAGGTCAGGAAATCGCATATCACCTTTGACGAGGCCGTCAGCCGCTTTCCTCGGGGCGCTCAGGCCCTAGTCATGAGTGTCATGTCTTTTTTTTCAGCCGCTTATTTTTTTCTCATGACCTGGCGAGAATTGGTGCTGGCGGAAACCTATATTCGCCCTGTAGTCAGCGGGTCGGATGTCCTCCGTATCCCTATTTTTCCCATTTGTTTGATAATAGCCATTGGAGCGATTCTTTTGGGACTTGAGATGTTGTTTAACGGTTTTCCCCCCCTGCCCTCTGAGGAGGGCAAGAAAGACGAGGTAACGTAAATGAGCGATTTTCAGATCGGCCTATTGGCAGTCCTTCTCCTTTTTGCCCTATTGGTTTTGCGAATGCCTATTGGCGTTGCCATGGGTTTTTCAGGTATTCTCGGCATCACGATGATTACCGGACTTGACTCGGCTTTTAGCAAGCTGGCACTTACGCCCTTTGTCACCTCGGCTTCTTATGTTATGGCTGTTATCCCTCTTTTTATGTTCATGGGGGAGCTTGCCTATGTTTCCGGAGTGACCCAGGAGGCTTATTACACAGTATATAAGTGGGTCGGGCATCTGCCCGGCGGTCTGGCAATGGCGGCTATCGGAGGATGTGCTGGTTTTGCCGCGGTCTGCGGTTCCAGTTCCGCTACGGCCGTTACCATGACTTCCGTATCGCTGCCTGAGATGCGGGCGCGTAACTATGATAACGGCCTCGCTTTGGGCTCCATCGCCGCCGGGGGTACGCTGGGGATCCTGATTCCACCCAGTGCGGCCTTCATCCTTTACGGGATCATTACCGAGCAGTCAATCGGCAAGCTCTTCCTTTCCGGCATATTCCCGGGGATTCTGCTTACTGCACTATTCATGACCTTAATTTATGTCTGGGCAAAGCGCAATCCCTTGCTGGCTCCGGGAGGTCCTAAAGCCGGTTGGCATGACAGGCTCATTTCATTAAAGACCATCTGGCCGGTGTTGATACTTTTTTTTGTGGTGATGGGAGGTATTTATTTAGGGGTTTTTACGCCTACTGAGGCGGCCGGGGCAGGTGTTTTTGTGGCTTTTTTCATCGCCCTAATTAGGGGGCAGTTAACAAAGGAAAATATCGTCGCCTCTTTTATGAATACACTCAGCACGACCGGCATGATTTTTATCATGATAATCGGTGCCATGCTCTTTAACTACCTGCTGGTGTTGAGCGGTCTCACCACAGCCCTGGCAGATTATGTAACCGGTCTTCCCTTGCCCCCGGTGGGAATTCTGGTAGCCATCCTTTGCATGTATATTGTCCTGGGCTGCTTGATGGATGCCTTTGCCATGCTGCTGATCCTCGTGCCCATCCTGTTCCCGGCTGTTATCGCTCTGGGGTTTGACCCGATATGGTTTGGCACGGTAACCGTCATCATGGTGGAGATGGGGCTGATCACCCCGCCGATAGGCCTGAATGTGTTCATTATCGCCGGGACTGCCAGAGATGTCCCTCTGTCCAGTATTTACCGCGGTGTCATCCCTTTCGTCATCGCCATCGTAATATGTGTTGCTATACTGGTTATTTTTCCTCAGATCGCATTATTCATACCCAATATATCAAAATAGCACAATAAGGAATAGAAAATCCCATGCAGGTTCCTGACTGGGATTAGGACACTATTGAGTGCCTTGAGAACAAGGCACTCAACCCATTATATTCCATAATCATCCCGTTATTTGGACATCATCTGCTCGGCTAACTGGTACATCTCCGATGCCGGGAATCCCTTTGCATCCATTTCTTTAACCCATTCCGCATCTATGGGCTTTGCAATCTCAACCCATCGTGCCCTCTCCTCCGGTGAAAGAGGGATCAATTCTATGCCGGATTTCTTAGCCACCATTTCGGCATAGCCGGTGGCCCCTGCCCAGGCCTTTGCCTGTATCCCCTCTACCCAGGGCCTCATGTCCTCTATGATCTTTTGTATATCCGGCGGCAGGCTATTCCACGTTTTATCGTTCATTGCAATTAAAAATGACGAGCCTTCGGCGTTGACCTGAGTCACATACTTAACGACTTCGTTTAGTTTGAAGGCTAACATGGCCTCTATGGGGATCGCCTGACCATCGATCACCCCTCTTTCCAGGTTGGTGTACATTTCAGGTACAGGACTGCTTTCCGGGGAAGCGCCCACCGCCTGGATGAGTTTCGTTAGATTTCTTCCCCCGGGTACACCGATGACCATCCCTTTAATATCCTCCATGGTCCGTATAGGCTTTTTAGTCGTTTGTATCACGTTCATACCAAAACGGCCGGTCCACAATAATTTCACGTCTTTAAAGTGTATCGGCGAAATATATTTCTCATAGAGTACCGTGCGGATTGGGGCGCCTACTGGATCGCCCGTATCGCCCGGTATAAAGAAGGGAAGATGAAAGATTTCATCAAGGGGGAAACGCCCCTTCCCCACTGACGGATTGATCAAGGTTATGTCTGCTGTGCCTGAAAGGAGAACGTCATACATCTCAAACTGTGATCCCAGTTGTTCAGAAGGGAAAATCTTCACCTTCACCCTTCCTCCGGTCCGCTTTTCCAGTTCTTTTGCCCAGGGAACAAATACGCCCTTGTGCTGTTGATGCATGGGGGGAAGATGATGGGCTAATCTGAGCTGGAAGGTTTTCGCCAAAGCGACTTCTTTGGTCCCTCCAATTACAATTATGCCTATTGCCAGTATCAGGGTTAATGTTCCTAAAATCATCTTTTTCATGGTTTTATACCTCCGTGAAAATGTTAAATTATTTGGATCATCTCCAGATTAGTTGATAAAAATAAGGGGAATATGTAGTGATTTC
>CAYRFN010000320.1:0-3349 GCA_964423495.1 uncultured Desulfobacteraceae bacterium | reverse complement strand
AACCCTCCGCCCGCCGTAGCGCAGTGATGTCCCTTCGGCCTTGCGGTTGACGTCTTGTTTTTGAAAAGAGAACCCCATGTCCTGCCATGGCTAAATGGATCAGATACAGAAAGGCAGGGCATAGGGCTCTCTTTTCAGAAAACGAAAAATTGGTTGCTGGTTATTTGAGTTAAGGTGCTTCTCAGGCGGGCGGCAACTTACGGTGGTTGATGCCCTACCCACCATAAAGGCAAAGTACTGACTTAACCCTCCGCCCGCCGTAGCGCAGTGATGTCCCTTCGGCCTTGCGGTTGACGTCTTGTTTTTGAAAAGAGAACCCCATGTCCTGCCATGGCTAAATTGCGAATTTCTTAAAAGAGAGCCTCATGTCCTTCCAGTTGCGAACACTTTTGAACATTACCAAACAATTAGAAATCCAACTCCTTTTTAAGGTTAATAAAAGCGCTTCGATCAAAGCCCATTGTCTTAAAAAAGGACAAAAGATCAACTGAGTCCCAGCGCACAGTGGTAAAGATGTGCATTATTCCCCTTTCCTGATAGGCACGGAATATCGCCTCAGCCAACCTTTTCCCAATGCCCATGCCCATATAGTCAATGTCTACACCCAAAGTGGCAATCCATGCACTCTTTTCAAGACCAAACCCACCATAAATAATATAACTAATCATGTAACCGACAACCTTGCCATCAATCTCGGCCACAAAACTGACATCTTTATTTTGTCGGATCTGTTCTTCGATAATCTGACTAAAATCAATCTTCGGAGGCGATTTGGTTATAGCAGCCTGAATCCTACTGATATCATCCGCATCTTCAGCTTTGATTTTTCTTATGAGCACATTTTCCAGAGACTTATCCATAGATACCTTGAAAATTTTTTAATCAATCCTTATTATTTTTACATGGCGTCCAACCCAATCCGGTGGAAGATAAACCCGTCCGCTGTTGCCGCTCAACTTCACTAACTTTTCCACCATCTCTTCACCATAGACCTCGAACTTGACATTTCCCTGTGCCCTTTCAGAAGTCTTGTTTTGTGCATTTTTTTTCTTATTCACGGTAGGCATATACGATTTCTCTTAATATAAATGTGATGAACTCGTAAAAAGTCGAAAAACACCATTTTTTGTCATTCCGGCGAAAGCCGGAATCCAGTTTTTTCAATTGGTTTCAGAGTTTCTGGACTCCGGTTTTCACCGGAGTGACGACTTTTTACTAAACCATTAAATGTGAATGCGGCATAAAAAGATTGTAAAAATTTAATATTATTATAATTCGAGGCACTAAACGCCCAATAGCCCCAAAGAATTGACTACAATATAGCTACAAAGTAACTACATGTCAAGAAAAAAATTAAGGTCATCTCTAAAAGAGTTGGTGATTTCCAAAGGATTCATGGGATCAAGGGGTCAAGGATTCCAGTGAAATGCTTGAGAATTACAAGGATTTGAAAGTTTGGCAAAAAAGGCTGCAGAGCAACTTCGAAAGATCCCGAAAATAAACCCGGGCAATGCAAGGGCAAAGAAACTTCTTGAAAGAATTGAGAAGGAATAACATGGCATCAAGGAGCAATATTAATCAAGCATTTCCCTGATCATACTTAAAAGCTCCTCTCGCTCAAATGGCTTGGATAATGTGCGCTGAGCACCAACTTTTTCGGCCATTTCCAGATAAGTCTCTGGTCCGATATGACCTCCTCCTGATATGGCAATAATCTTCACTTCCGGAAACTCTCGCCGAAGGTCCATGATGGTCTCCACACCTTCCTTTTCCGGCATAATTATGTCCATAATGACAAGATCAGCCGGATCTTCACGGTAAAGCCTCATCCCCTCCTCTCCATTTTGGGCATCCGTGACCCTATATCCGGCACTCTCCAATGCCTCCCGGAGCATTCCACAGAACTGAGCATCATCGTCTATTACAAGGATACGGGACACATTACTTGAAACTTGAGACTCGAAACTTGATACAGCCATTTAATTATTACCTCGTCTTTCTGATAAATGCATCTAATTTTGGTCCAAGTTCATCTATGACTATTATATATTTTTTAAACATCCAGTTCAAATACTTCTTTCATTGCCCACTCCGGTTTCAGGTTTCCAGTGTCCAGTTTCGACCTTATCCCAGCGCCTTTCTAATTTTATCGGCCAGATCTCTCATCAAAATCGGTTTCATGATAAACGCCTTGATACCCATCCCAATAGCCTTCTCTTCCGATAATTGTTCGCTATATCCGGTGCAAATTATTATGGGAATGTCAGGCCTGATCTTCATAAGTTCCTTCGCCAACTTATCACCCATCATTTTAGGCATGGTCATATCAGTGATGACAAGATCAAATTGATCCTGTTTTGCCCGGAAAAGCTCCAACGCTTCGATACTACTCGTTCTTGTAATAACTTCATATCCCAGCCGCTCAAGCATCCGTTTGGCCATATCAACCAGGATGGGCTCATCGTCAATGAAAAGGATGCGCTCATTCCCGGTTTGAATGGGTTCTTCACGGGTCTCTTCTTCCGGCCCTATAGCCTTATCAAAAACAGGAAAATACACATTGAAAGTGGAGCCCTTTCCCCATTCGCTGTAGACGGTAATCGTCCCACCATGGTCTTTAACGATCCCATGCACCACGGCTAAACCCAAGCCCGTTCCTCCTTCTACCTCCTTGGTGGTGAAATAGGGCTCAAATATACGATCCACCACATCAGGGGTCATACCATGGCCGGTATCACTAATACTTAGCCTGACATAGGTGCCGGGACTCAGGTCCGGATACTGTCCTACAGCATCGGCATCAATATTCACATTTGTAAGATTCACCTCCAGGATTCCACCCTCCTCCCGCATGGCATGTTGAGCATTGGTACAGAGATTCATCACAACCTGATGGACCTGGATGGTATCTGCATTAACGATACCTGAATTTTTGTCTATATTCTTACGGACCTCAATTGAAGTGGGAATTGAAGACCTCAACAGCTTCATTATCTCTTCAAAAATAGGGCCTATCTGTATCGGTTTTTTCTCCGGCTCGGTCTGGCGGCTAAAAACAAGGATTTGCCTTATCAGATCTCTTGCCCGCTTCTCCGCCTTTAATACCTCCGTAAGATCCTGCTTCGCTTTAGATCCCTCTGGAACTTCCAGCATTGCAAGCTCTGTATAGCCAATGGCAGATGCAAGGATATTATTAAAGTCATGGGCAATGCCGCCCGCCAGGGTGCCTATGGCCTCCATCTTTTGGGCTTGATGAAGCAGGGCCTCAAGTTTCTTTCTTTCCTCAAGAACCTTCTTACGTTCGGTGACATCCCGAATGATGCTCTGGTATTCTAAAATGCTTCCGTCA
>CAYRFN010000319.1:0-3363 GCA_964423495.1 uncultured Desulfobacteraceae bacterium | reverse complement strand
ATCTATGGTTAGGGCATAGGGGGCGTTCCATAAGCATGTAAGAATTCTTGTTGCGACTTTCTTAAAAGAGAGTTCCATGTCCTTCTAAATGCGAAGCCTTTTGAACGTTACCAAAAATTTAATATGTCTACAGCAGTTATCGTTGTATTTTTACTATTCAATCAATGGCTGGGCCCTAAGAAAAGATGATAAAGGCAAAGTGATTGGAGGGCATTTATTACCAGGAACAATAGTGTTTGCATGTGAGGCTATAATAACAGTATTTAAGAATGGAATTCTTGAAAGAGGTTTTGACAAAACAACAAAACTACCACTTTGGAATTTATAGTCTTATTGAAGACCTAACCATTCAGCTATCCTGACCAAGAGGTCTGTGGGAAAAATGTTGAAGTCCTCTCGGCAAATGCCTTTCAACTTGAGATAAAATTAGAATAAAAACAATATGCTGCTTCATCTTAATATTATTCCTATTTACACTCACTTCGAATATAGTTCATTCAAAAAAATAAGTCCTAATAAAAGCTTGAACACTCTTTCGGAGGGTATTAGTAAAAATTCCCACTGAGGAATTATAATGTGCCCAATAAGAGATGACTAAGATAAATAATGCATTGGAGCAATTAAATGGTGATGAAAGTATAATTTCTGGATATATTGAATTTATGAGTCTTAATGCTTATAATTCTTTAAATACCATATTTACGGTCACAAAGAGTTTATTGGTAAATTTATGAATCGATATTCAAAAATTAGACATATATGTATTTTCTTTGGCCTGGTTTTCCTTGTAATATCGGCATATGGTTCAGTACAGGCCGAACGACCTTTTCCAAAGCCAATTGGTCTTGTTAATGACTTTGCGGACGTGATACCTCAATCATATGAGCAAAAGATTTTAGCAATAACAAGTGAGCTGTTAAAAAAAACCGAGATGCCTGTTGTAGTTGTTACCATGCCGGATATTGGAGGTGCAGAGTACAACGATTATGCCAACCGCTTGTATAGTGCTTGGGGAATCGGTAAAAAGGGTGAAGACAAGGGAGTTCTGATCTTTGTCACCATTAAGGAGAGAAAAATGCGTATTGAGACCGGGTATGGGGTGGAGGGCATCCTCCCTGACGGTCTGGTTGGCGAGATCCGTGACCGCTACATGATCCCTTATCTTAAACAGAACAAATATGGCGAAGGATTGCTCAATGGGACTATTGCCGTAGCCCAGGTCATTTCTAAGCATTCAGGCGTTACGTTGACTGGTCAGTTGCAAGTCAAAACACCCAAAAAGACCCGATCCGGCTTCTCATTTTTCCCAATCCTCCTGATCTTTATAATCATTATGCTTTTTTCAAGAAGACGCGGCGGCTCCTGGCTGTTGCTTCCGCTATTACTCCTTGGAATGGGAGGAGGGGGTAGAAGCGGAGGTTTTGGTGGAAGTTTCGGCGGCTTTGGTGGAGGTTTTGGCGGCTTTGGTGGAGGAATGAGCGGCGGCGGCGGTGCTGGAGGAGGTTTTTAAAAAGGAGCTATTATGACGAAAGGTGCAAAAGATCCAAAGGAAATATTTCCGGAAATCATCTCCGATTACAAGGAGCTTTTCGGTGATGATCTTGTCAGTATTATTCTATATGGCAGCGCTACGGGTCAAGACTACCGGCCTGGAAAATCGGACATCAATTTTATGGTTATTCTCTCTGAAATGGGAATTGAACGTCTTGACCGGGCTTTTTCAATTGTAAAAAAATGGCAAAAAAGGAATGTAGCTATTCCACTTTTTCTGACGGAAGGTTATGTGAAGACCTCTATGGATGTATTCCCCATCGAGTACCTGAACTTCCAAAGGAATTATGCCCTGATTTTTGGGAAGGACATCTTAAAAGATCTGAGCTTTGACCCTGAACACATTCGGCTACAGTGTGAGAGGGAAATCAAGGGAAAATTGCTCTTGCTCAGAGAAGGATTTCTTGAGACATCTGGAAAAGGAAAAGCGCTGAGAAGTTTGATCAGCCAGTCAATTCCAGCTTTTTTTGCTATTTTTGAGGCACTTCTTCACCTAAAAGGAAAAGACCTGCCCAAGGAAAAACGAGAGGCTATAAGGACTACATGTGAGGTATTCGATCTGGATACTGCTGTTTATGAAAAGCTTCTTGATGTCAAGGAGGAAAAAATCAAGTTAGGTGATATTGAAATTGCCAAGTTGTTCAAGGACTATTTAAGGGAATCACGAAAACTATCAAAATTAGTAGACGAATTAGGAGGGTAACATGAGTAAGACAATGAAAACCGTATTAATTATTGTAGGCATACTCATTTTAATCATTGTGATCCCTTTTTCCTACCTGAAAGGGACCTACAACTCGCTTGTGACTATGGATGAGAGTGTTAAGGGGGCATGGGCCCAAGTGGAAAACCAGCTTCAGCGCCGTTACGACCTCATCCCAAACTATGTGGAGACGGTCAAGGGTTATGCGGCCCATGAAAAAGAGGTCTTCATCAAAGTCACCGAAGCCCGCTCAAAGGTAGCAGGGGCAAAGAGTATAGGTGATAAGATTGAAGCCAATAATCAACTTTCCTCTGCCCTTGCCCGCTTGCTGTTAGTTGTAGAACGTTATCCGGACCTAAAGGCCAACACTAATTTTATCCGTTTACAGGATGAACTGGCCGGCACTGAAAACCGCATTGCTGTGGAGCGTCGACGTTTCAATGAAACGGTCAAGACATTTAACATAAAGATACGTTCTTTCCCTATCAACATGATTGCCGGCATGTTCGGTTTCGAAAAGGCAACATTCTTTGAAGTGCCCAAGGAGCGCCAGGAGGCCCCAAAGGTGAAGTTTCAGTAAAGAGGAAGAAGACAGGCAAATTATGATTCGAGCAAAATTATGGTTTCGCTGTGCTGCCATGCACGACCCCGTAACACCAATCATTGTCCAACCTGCAGTAATCAGTTGGGATGCAAAACAAAGGGATGTGGATCTTACCATCGAAAGGACCTTTAGTGGCGATGAACTCGTCTTGAGGATGAAAGGATGGGTCACTGCTGATGTGAAAAAAGTCATAGAAATCATAAATAAATACGGGCGCTTAAAGGTTATGGATGATCGGGATCTCATCGTAGAGGTAGAAACAAAAGAAAATTATGAAACCCTGAATGCTGAACTCTTTGAGTGTTTTAAGGACCAGTTAGACCTGGAAAAGATATAGGCGAAATCTTCCATAAGCCTTTTTAAAAATCGTAACAATTTAGCGCTTTGAAAAAATCATTAGTTAATTGTAGGAGCATGGGGTTTCTTTTAATAAATTCGCAGTTTAGCCATGGCAGAGCATGGGGTCCTCTTTTCAGAAAACGAAAAATTGGTTGCTGGTTATTTG
>CAYRFN010000318.1:0-3377 GCA_964423495.1 uncultured Desulfobacteraceae bacterium | reverse complement strand
AAACCTTAAGTGGGTGACTATTATATGTTTTATGATGTAAGTTTATATATTTGTTTAGCAATTTTTATTATTGGTTTTATTTATAAGATATCCAAATGGTTCTTTTTAGATGTGAGTGCAAACTCGAAGGGAATAGGTGCATCAGAGAGGTTTTCATCGGCCGTCAAAGGTATAATTTTTTCAATATTCAGTGCGAAGATTCTTACCCTCATCAAGGTATTTTTTCTGGACACGATCATTCAAAGGAAGATACTTCGGGAAGATTTTTTTAGGTGGTTGACCCACATGCTTATATATGGGGCATTCATGTTATTACTTTTAATGCATGCCCTGGATAACTTCATTACCTCATCTATATTTACTGAGTACTATTCTACCGTCAATCCTTTCATGTTTTTAAGAGACCTATTTGGGATATTGGTCATTATTGGTTTGTGTATGGCCTTATACCGGAGATTCATTCTTAACTCCCCCCGTCTAAAGACAAACTCAATGGATCATTATGCAATAATAATATTGGCCATTATTATGGTTTCAGGTTTCCTCCTGGAAGGCACCAAGATAGGATCTTGGTCTGTATATAATCAGATGGTCGAAGACTATGCAGACTTAACAGAACCAGAAGAGATCAAACCCCTAACGGCATTATGGGTAAAGGAATTTGGTATGGTCTCTCCTGACATGAAGGCGCCTTTTGACCCTGAGATAATTGAACAGGGAAGAGAGATCCATGAGATGAGCTGTGCAAGTTGCCATTCCTCTCCCCGATGGGCATTTGTGGGTTACCCGGTAGCTAAGGCAGTCAAAGGGATCGCCTTAAGCCTGGATAAAGCCGGTGTTCATACATTGCTATGGTATATTCACTTCCTTACGTGTTTCATTGGCCTTGCATATCTTCCCTTTAGTAAATTCTTTCATATAATTAGCAGCCCCTTAAGCCTCCTTGCAAACAGCGTAATGAATAAAGGAGAGGCAGAACCAGCAAATATTGCAACAAGACAGGTCCTTGAGCTTGATGCATGTACTCACTGCGGCGCCTGCACATCCCGTTGCTCAGTAGGAGTAGTCTTTGAGGAGATACAAAACCCGAACATATTACCATCTGAAAAGATACAATCATTAAAGAAAGTTGTATCAAGAAAAGAGATAGGTGAAGGAGATTTCAGACTCATTTTGGGTGGGACATATATGTGTACAAACTGTCATAGGTGCACGGATGTTTGTCCGGCGGGCATAAACCTGGAAGACCTGTGGTTTAACATTAGAGAGGGAATGTTTCAAGGGGATTACCCTGAATTTTCCGCACTCTCACCCCTGTCCTTTTACAGGGGCCTCATGAAGGATGCCATACCTCAAGATGATTACAAAAGGCCGTTGATCCAGGCCAAGGAGTCTATTGCGGCTAATTGTGATCTTATGAAAGACCAGGATAAGTTAGTAATCCTTACGCCTCCTGATAAGGATTTTCAAGTTAGCATGTTACTTTCAGATCAGGCAAGCACCTTTTGCAATTGCTTTGGATGCCAGACATGTACCAATGTATGTCCTATTGTTGCCAACTTTGATAACCCAAAGGAAGTGTTGGGGCTATTGCCTCATCAAATTATGTATTCAGTCGGATTAGGAATTAAGGATCTCGCCTTTGGGTCTAACATGTTATGGGATTGTCTTACCTGCTATCAATGTCAGGAGCAATGTCCTCAGGGGGTAAAGGTCACTGAGGTGCTATATGAACTAAAGAATTTGGCGATAAAGAATGTAAAATTTGATGTTGGCTAAAGTAAATTAATTGTAACGTTCAAAAATCTTTGCAATAGAAAGGGCATGAGACTCTCTTTTAAAAACCGACTGGGCAGGAACTCAGACCTGAGCGATCCTGCAAACTAAGGCGGGCGGCGGGCTTTCTGGATTTATGCCCTATGTTGCGCTCTGAGCATCAAGCACAGTACCTTCCCCGCCCGCCTCAGGCAGCAGGGACTTCAACGATCCAGCAACCAATTTTTCGGTTTCATACAAAGAGAGTCCCATGTCCTTCCTGTCAGATATAGGTTTTAGATCCAAATTTAGGAAAACGACTATGAAATTTGCATTTTTCTTAGGTTGTAACATTCCAGCCAGACTAAAACAGTATGAATCTTCTTCAAGGGCGGTATTAGGAAAGCTTGGCGTAGAACTGGTAGATATAAAGGAATTTAATTGTTGCGGATATCCATTAAGGAACATTGATTTTAAGGCGTCCGTTCTCTCAGCAGGAAGGAATATTGCCCTTGCTGAAAAAGAAAACCTTAACATGATCGTTCTATGCAAATGTGGTTTTGGAATGTTGAAACATGCAGACCATCTGATAAAAAAAGATCCATCTTTGAAAAAAGAGATTAACAATACACTTAGAAAAGAGGGACTTGAATTTAAAGAAGGTATTGAGATCAAACATCTCCTCTCTGTTCTTCACAATGATGTAGGTATTGACTCTATCAAGGAGAAGATCACCAAACCTTACAAAGAACTTAAGATCGCTACCCATTATGGCTGTCATGCCTTAAGACCAAGTGATATAGTTGAATTTGATGACCCTATTAACCCAAAACTATTTGACAAACTGGTCGAGGTAACTGGTGCTGAAAGCATCTATTGGCAATTAAGGCTTGATTGTTGTGGTGCTCCATTATTTGGAACAAATGATGATTTATCAATGGATTTAACGGAAAAAAAGCTCATAAACGCAAAGGAATCAGGTGCTGATTATATATGTGATGCATGCGCATACTGCCATATGCAGTTTGATACGGTTCAAAGGATGCTTAATAATGTCAGGGGTGGAAATCATCTTCTACCCGCTATCCTCTATCCACAGCTTCTCGGATTGAGCCTGGGTATAGATAGCAAGACCTTAGGATTAGAAATGAATCAGATAGATATAACATCCATTAAAGGGTTTTTAACACTTTAGTTCTTTGAAAAAAAATCATTAGCGACTAAACATGGCCGTAGGGATCTCTTCCTAAAAAGCCGCATAGGCTGACATCATTTCATTGAACGGCAGTTTGGCCCTAAAATTATTTAAAGGGCAGCCCCAAAAGAAATTCTCAGCCGCTACGACTTCCTTCTCTGCCTGCTTTGTACTAATGGTTACGACCCAGGGGGCGTTCCACGAGCGTTGGAATATATTTGATGCTGCTTTTTAGGAAGAGATCCCTACGGCCATGTATGTACTATTTTTAAAGAGCTAAACAGTTATAAGGGTTTTTATTGAAAATAGATGAAACAGGGTCAAGGGGTTCTCTTTTAAGAAAGTCGCAGCTATGTGTGGCAGAACATGGGACTCTCTTTTCAAAAACGAGACGTCAACTGCAAGGCCGAAGGGACATCACTGCGCT
>CAYRFN010000317.1:0-3388 GCA_964423495.1 uncultured Desulfobacteraceae bacterium | reverse complement strand
AATGTCCGGTGAACCATCAGAAAAAGTGTCCAGAAAACATGGGTAGAATGCTCTGTCAATACAACAGCGGGCGTTAGAAATGTTCCAATAAATCTGATTAGAGCAGCCCAAAGTCTTGGAGCCAATTCAAGACAGATATTTCTAAGGGTGATTTTGCCTGAAGCGCTGCCTCAAATTATTACAGGCCTAAAAATAGGCTCAATTATAAGCTGGGCGGTTGTAGTAGCCTCAGAACTGATAGCAGCGCAATCTGGACTCGGATACATGATAATGGACGCAGCCACGTTTTTCAGAATTAGTGATGTTTACGTTGGCATTTTCTTAGTTGGACTGATCGGAGTTACTCTGGAAAAAATAATTGGCTTCCTAGAATCTAAAATTGTTCATTGGAGTGGGAAAACATAGTTAATATAAGCAAATGCTTTTGCCCAGGAAGTGCAGATTTATTTCATAGCACCTCCTAATGTTAAAAACGAAGCACGAAATTCAAAATAACTTCGGTAGCTCTTTAAACGTTAGCTGTAAAAATACGGCATTACAAGGTTTGAGGAGGGACTTGTTATGATAATTGATTTTCATTGCCATATTGGCGCGTCTAAGAATATTCGCGAAGAGTCTGGGACAGCAAAGAGTCTGGTAGAACTGATGGACAAACGGCAGATTGATAAGGGAGTCTTAATTCCTAGTGCTTCGTCAAAAAAGCCCCGATATTATGAAGATGTTTTAAAGGCTCTTACAGAGTTCCCCGATCGCTTTTACGGATTTTTGTTGGCAAATCCTAGAGAAGAAACCGTCTGTGATACGCTTGAGATGGTCGTCGAAAAGTATGGATTTAAGGGACTCAAGCTTCAACCCACTTTTATGGGGTTTGCAGCCGACGACCACGACTGGGTGTACCCGATAGCTGAAAAGGCGAGAGAATTGAATATCTGTATGATGGTACATTCTGACCCCTCCATTTACGCGTCGCCCTGGCAGGTAGGACTTTTGGCGATGGATTTCCCTGAGGTTCCAGTGGTGATGGCGCATATGGGATTTATCGATGTTGTTTATAACGACGCTGCGATTAATATGGCTAAGAGGGCTGCTAACCTGTATCTGGAAACCTGTGGAGTATCAGCGGAAGCCAAAGTAGCTTTAGCAGTGCGCGAGATTGGGGCTTCAAGAGTGCTTTATGGTTCGGACATGCCTTTTCATGATCCTGCATTCGATATGGCCAGGATTCAATACGCGGATATCTGTGAAGAAGATAAGAAACTTATCATGGGAGAAAGTGCTAAAAAGTTGTTAGATCGATTAGGAAGGGGGTGAGATCTTTATCATTTACTAGGAGCCAAAGCTTTTCTGCTGCCGGGTGGTTAACGTGACAATTGGTAAGATGGAGAATACGGATAAAGTATTTAAAGAAGTTTAGATGACTATGTTTAGTATTTGAAGACTGATCTACCGAAAGAGTGTGGCGCAGCGGCTTTAGACGAAGATAAAGTCAAATGGGGCGTTAAGGCGGAAGAAAGTGCATCAGGAAGGGCTTCGAAGGTCAAGAGCGAGTTTGGGTTTAAAACGAGTGACATTAATAAGCAGTCGAGATAAACAGCTACCGGGCTTTTTGATGATGACTTATAAATGGCAGGGAGTAAAGCCAGTCAGCAGGTAATTGAGTCCTTATGGCGGCGGAGGCTTAGGATTTATTCGAATAAGAGGTAAAACACTTTTTTGTGAGTTGATTAGTTTTTCCATACAGACTGATTGGAAGAAAATTCAGATATTAGTCATCATAGGTGTGATGGGTACAATTTTGGAGTTGGTTTCTGCGATGCAGTTTTGGGGCCAAGAGAGGAGCCCACCTTGAGACGATTGTAACGACGTGAAGAGCAAGCGAGACTAACCTTACTTTTAAGAAGAACGGTAAATATAGGAGGATAAAATCATGATAAAGAAAATGATAAAAGTATTAGTCATTGTACTGGTCACGTTCACGGTCACTCTTTGTGCTTTTGGAGAAAGCCAAGCCACAGGAAACCTGCCCATAGTAATCGGCTGGCAACCGTCGCCGGAGTTTGTCTTCTATATCGCTAAAGAAAAAGGTCTCTTTGAAAAAGCAGGACTCGAACCTAAATTCGTTAAGTTCACAGCTGGCCCTCCCTTCATGGCTGCAATCAGATCTGGTGATATTGATGTTGGCTTTATGGGCTTCCCCCCATTGATCTATGGGATGGCTGCAGATCTGAACTTTAAGATTATCTATATCATAGAGCATAGCAGTGCAGGCCATGGGCTGGTTGTTAAGAAGAATAGTAGCATTAAATCATTTAAAGACCAGGAAGGCAAAAAAATTGGTTACTTTTTTGGGTCCACCTCCCATTTAGGGGTGCTAGAGTCGTTTAAGCAAAATGGGGTTGATCCAAAAAAGGTCACCCAAATACACCTCACTCCCACGGCCGGTATAGCTGCATTAGCGTCAGGAGATATAGACGGATTTTTTTGTTGGCCTCCTTGGTCTTTTGTTGCAATAGAGAAGGCGGATGGGCGGTTTGTTGGTACTATGTCAGACCTAAATCTTTACGCTGGCTGTGCTTTCTTTGCCAGGACCGAGTTTCTTAACGAGCACCCCGAGACGATTCAGCGGTTTTTCAAGGCGTTAGATTTGGCTGATAAATTCCTTTTTGGAGGGAGTGTAGAGAAAACCGCAAAACTAATAGCACCGGTATTTGGAACCAGTCTGAAGACGAGTGTGGCGATTGTGAAATCAATCCATTCAGTTAAGATGGCCAATCAAATTAAGGGAGATGACTTATCTTTGGGCACTTATGCCGATCGGAAGGAGTCGCCGTTGTCGAAAAAACTTGATACAATATCCCAATTCTTTTTTGACCTGGAAAAGATAAAGACTAAGCCCGATACTGCGAGTTTTATTGATTCCCGTCCGGTGCAGGAATATCTTAGCAAGAGAGGCACTCAATAAGATCAAGAAAATTCAAATGCATGGTGCTTGGCAAGATTTCTTAGAACCTGAATGATAAATTGGGATTAAGTGAGATACCATTTACATACCTCTTACTTTTTCCTTTTCCGAAGTTGAAAGTCTAGACAAGATATGTTCTGAAGAATTTTGATATTTGGGATGTTTCATTTCTTGTATGAATTGAAATTTCGAATAGCTGTTCATAATCTTATTTGTGAAAGCACTTAATGCAAAGTAAACCTGAATCCTGCATGACAAAGGAGTAAAGTTCTTCCGATCGAATTCAACGGGAAACTTCTTGGGCTGGGCTTCAGGGTATTATCTTAAGCTAATAAAAAAGTGGATTAATATGATAGTACTTTGATAATGGCTACATACGTGATCGGATAAGGATAGTTTTTTTTCTATGTTGTCAACATGACAACC
>CAYRFN010000316.1:0-3411 GCA_964423495.1 uncultured Desulfobacteraceae bacterium | reverse complement strand
AGAAAAGGTCTTAACGACACGCTGTCTCATGATTACGTAAAGTTAAAGGCATTCATCCATGGGCTCACGCCCATGGTCCTCTGCCTGTTTTTGATAGAACGCCAAGCTTGGTGATCAGACAGAACCGGAGATTTTGAATTAACAAGGTTACTCAAAAGGGGATTTTTATCAAAGGTCTTAAAAATTATGAACAAAAGACAATCCCCACATAACCTACAAAGCTGCTGTCAGGTCTGATGTCATAGCTTGTGGAATATACGATTTTTTCTCCCCTTTTTGCTCCCAATACTTTTACCGCTTCAATAGCAGCTCCAACAGCTCCAGGGCAACAGGCGTTGTGGTTTTTTAGTGATTCATGAATAACGCCTTCCGCGTCCATCTCTACCATCAAATCCACAACTCTTTTATCGTTTATATTCTTGACCCATTCAACAGCATCCTCCCCCACCCCTTTTGGTGTATAACCATAATTATAGCCATAATGAGTGAGATCTGTAGATCCTAAAACTATGGATCTGCGTCCCATGCTTTTGGATATCTCAGCAGCTCTCCTGGCGATCTCCAAAGAAGCCGACTTTGGCGGAAGACTTATAGGGACTATTTTGGCCTGGGGAAAGAAATGTTTGATAAACGGCAACTGTACCTCTACGGTGTTGTCTTGTTCATATCGAGCATCTGTTTCTACAGTAAAATTGAATTCATCTGTCAGCCTTGCCGCAAGACCAGAATCTATTTCCAAGGCTCCAAGAGGTGTGGCCCATTGCCCCTCTTTCATAATAATATTATCACTTCCAGGGTACATATGCCGGCCGAAAATCATACAGGTGTCAGGGTCTTCTCTAATATTCAGACACTTGATAACATTACATGCTATTTGCCCGGAATAATACCATCCAGCATGAGGAACAATCCCCCCTATTACACTTTCTACATCTTTTGGACATTGAATACTCGCATTGGTGAATTTTTCAATGGCCCCGCGGCAATCTGATTCACCCCCTGGATACCAGGAACCGGCAAGGTCAGCCCTTCTCATTCCCATGCATATCACCTCCTTTCCAATCTTCTTCCTTGCGGTTAATTGTATTTGTTGTTATGTAATATCAATCTTCAAATCTAAAATAATAAAGGAAATATTATGTCCTTTGACATCAGCCAGTGGATTGTAAAAATACCTGTCTTATTATTCGCCATCACCATACACGAGTACGCCCACGGCAGGGCAGCATTATGGTTAGGTGACCCTACGGCAAAACACATGGGGAGACTTTCCCTCAATCCTCTGACCCACATTGATCCCTTTGGTGCAATCTGTCTCTTCCTGTTTAACTTTGGATGGGCCAAACCAGTCCCAGTAGATCCCAGATATTTTAAGAACATCAGGAAAGGAATCATCTTTATGTCCCTTTGCGGGCCCCTGGCTAATCTCTGCGTAGCCTTTGTGGCTGGGATGTTCTTGCGGCACCTGCTTCTTCCCTATGAAATTTACCTGACGGCATTGATATGGCTGCTGCTTATGAACATAGGTCTCGGTCTGTTTAACCTTTTACCGATTCCTCCCCTTGACGGTTCACATATAATGGAGAACCTGCTTCCTCCAAGGGCGGCACAAAGATACAGGGAATTTGGACGCTACGGGCCGATAATTATTCTCGTTGTTGTAATGCTGGATAATTTTGCTCATACAGGGATATTAAGTCGGATATTAATTGGCCCAATGTTCCAACTGGCCCATATCTTTGCTGGTGATAATTTTTTCAGGTTATTTCCTCTCTTAAGATAAAATTGACTCAGCGTTGAGCCAGAAAGCATTTCCTAAACACCAGAAAAACAAGGATAAATTCTTTTTCGATTATAATCTTGCCGATTGATCTCTCGTAATTATGGCCTCATCCCATTATTCAATGCTTGTCAGACTCTTTCCAGTCAGGCGCCTGCAGTTCCCGTGTCGATTTCTCCACTGGAGACACAGTCAGAATTTCCTCGCCGGATGCCACACCTAATTCCGTGAACTTTCTTGCTGACACGAGAACACGTGTTTCAAGTGAACCGACGGCCTTATTGAATGCATCAACAGCATTATTTAATCCCTTTCCGACTTTTTCCATATGTCCAGCAAGTACCCTTATTCTTTCATAAATCTCTTTGCCCAGTTCGCCTATTTCAAATGCGCTTTGGGCAATTTTCTCCTGCCGCCAGCCATAGGCAACTGCCCGGAGCAATGCAATCAATGTCGTAGGCGAAGCAGGGATTACCCGTTGGTTGACGCCTTCCTCAATAAGGCCGTGATCCTGTTCAAGCGCTGCGCTGAAAAAGGTCTCGCCAGGAAGAAACATAACCACAAACTCAGGCGTTGGCTGAAATTGTTCCCAGTAACTTTTTGAACTAAGCTTGGTCATGTGATCGCGGATATGATTCGCATGTCTCTTGAGGTGCGGGATGCGTTCCTCTTCGTCCTGACACTCTAACGCATCAAGATAGGCTTTAAGTGGAGCCTTTGAATCTACAATAACGTTTTTGTCTGCTGGTAACTTGATTATCATATCCGGACGAAGCCTGCCTTCGTCGGTGGTAATTGATGTCTGTTCAATGAAATCGCAGTACGGCAGCATTCCGGCAATCTCAACGACCCGACGTAGCTGTATCTCACCCCACCGACCGCGGACAGCGGGTGCTCGCAGGGCATTAAGCAGTTTCGTGGTATCTGTTTGAAGTCGGATTTGTGTCGTTGCCAAGGATTTGACCTGCTCAGTAAGCCCGGAATAAGCAGACACTCGTGCTTTCTCAAGGTCCTGCAATTTGGTGTCCACTTTTAAAAGCGATTCTCTGACCGGCTTTACTATCTCATCTATAGCCTGCTGTCGCTTTTCAAGATCTCCCTTAGCTCCCTCCTGGAATTTTTCCATTGTGGTCCGGGCAAGATCCAGGAAGGATTCATTGCTATTTCTAAGAGCATCTGCGGAGAGGGCCTTAAAAGCATCAGACAGCTTTTTCTGGGCATCATCAAGAATCTCGAGCTTTTCCTTTGCAGCCTTCCGCTCCTCTTCAATACGAGTTTCAAGCTCAGAGGCGCTGGTTTTTAAACCTATGATCTCTTTTTGTAAAACATCAATTGTTTCATCCTTACCAAAGAGCGTCTCCTTTAGCTCTCGTATCCGATCATCTTTTGACTGCAACCTTTCAACTAAGACTGCCCTTTCAGATTCGCTTTTTGTTTCTGCCTGTTGTCTTGCAAGCCTGACCTTATCGCGCATAAGAAACCAAACAATAACGCTACCAAGCACAACTCCCACAAAAAACATAAAAATGAGAAAAAGGACTTCCACGCCCGCTCCTCCTTATTTTATTTAGCGCATCCCGCCGTTTCTGAATTTATGTCTCAAAAGTTGGAATCAATTACACTACATGGTA
>CAYRFN010000315.1:0-3444 GCA_964423495.1 uncultured Desulfobacteraceae bacterium | reverse complement strand
GAAGCAACTTAACTCAAATAACCAGCAACCAATTTTTCGTTTTCTGAAAAGAGAATCCCATGCTCTGCCTTTCTGTTCCTGATCTATGGTTAGGGCATAGGGGGCGTTCGATCCCGCTATACGCTATAGGCGGGACGAATTTCTTAAAAGAGAGTTCCATGCCCTTCTTAAAGAAATCGAAAGGCACATAAACTTTTTAAGTACAAACTGAATGTAAACACTTTTGAACGTTACCAAATATTATATAAAAGATGTAACCCCATTGTTTTCTTTCGTCAACCTGTTTTCTCAAAAGTTTCCCTTATTTCATATGACGAGCCCAATTATATTAGCCAAATATTTCATTCATTTTTACGAAAATTGCCAGAATGCCTCGACCTTTGGTCAGAAATGTATGGCAATCGGGTTTATAAAGGGGCGTAGGGGCTCTTTTAGGGCCAAACTGCCGTTACATGAAACTGGGGACCCGCTTGTGGGGACGCAGAGCAAAGCAAAGGCGAAGAGATGAGACCTAAATTTGCAGCCTCCCGTAAGAGACCACTACACCCTTTTATTTATTGTGAAGACCCGACTTATGGTAGGGGAGCTTTATCTACATTTGACAATTCGGTTTTAGTGCCTAAAATATAAGAAAGTAAATAAACTATTAGGAGATCGACATGTTTGAAGTAACGGAAAAGGCAACAGAAATGATCAAGGAATTTTTAAAGGACAAGGAAGAAATTCCAGTTATTCGCATAATGCTTTCCGGCGGAGGCTGATCTGGGCCCTCTCTGGGAATGGCTCTGGATGAGCTAAAAGCTGAAGATGAAGTATTCAAAGATAATGGGATTACATATGTTATTGAAAAAGAATTTTTTAACCAGGTAAAACCCATAAAGATAGACTATAATAATTCTCCCATGGGCTCGGGATTTTCCATTTCATCGAGTTTTGCGTCCGGTGGTGCGTGCGGGCAGTCCTGCAGCTGTTAAAAAATGAATTTAAGGGACACATCATCATCCCTCTGTGAACAACTTGAGCATTATAATTTCATGTATGTGCTTTTTTATGTTTAAGGTATTTCTCTAACAGAAGCAAACTTTGGTTCATGAAGCGGCAATAAAATATCGGCCGTTTCTTTGATCTTTAGCATTATATCGTATGATTCGTATGTATTGACATGTGTTCCAGGGGGAATAACATCCATTTCCATGCCCTTGATTTCTTTTATTGTTATCCTCATAAATGTAAACATAATCCAAATAATGAGCTCAAAGTCGTTCCCCCCCTTTAACATTTACTATATTACACATGAAACTTCGACTCGAGGGTGTCCCGGTTATATCGTTTCTCCTATCATCATCAGTCAGATTGTTTAGGTTGTAATCAGGGTTAAACTCACCCCAGCCCCACGCAATCCGAATTGATCCAGGATGTACCACATCAGAAATTCTTGCTTTCATATATATACGGCCTTTGGGAGTCTCTACTTTTAGAGTATCTCCCTCTAAAATCTTTCTTTCACGTGCATCATCAGGATGAATATCCACGAAACATTCCTTCTCAAGCTTTAAAAGAGATGCGATATTTCGAAATTGGGACTGTGTGAAATTATTCGTACGCGCACCACTTATTCCTAAAATAGGAAATTCGAATCTTTTATCGTAAAAGCTAATGGGGTTTTTTGTATGGACATCAAAATAAGGGACAGGCGAATACCCATTATCTTCGAGCTTCTTTGAATAGAACTCAACCTTACCAGATGGCGTGCCAAATCTCCTGGTTCTATATTTTTCATATTCTACATCCTCGATGCGGATTCCATCAGGATTTTCTCGCAACATATCTACTGTTATTCCTGCAGGTTCTAATTGATAATTGATGGCATCCTCTGCTGTCTGCCATGGAAACTCCTTGTCCAGACCCAGCCTTCTTGCCAGTTCAAAGTTAATCTTCCAATCAGGCCAACTGTCGGCAATCCACTCTATCACCTGGTTTTGAATTATAACGGGGTTGTTGCGAATAAATGCTCGGTTTAACTGTGTTTTTTCAAAGGAACTACTTGCGGGAAGAATTACGTCGGCTAATTTTGCGGTTCGCGTCAGAAATAAATCCATCACAACCATAAATTCAAGGCTCTCCAATGCGTGAATTACCCTCTTCGAATCAGTCATCGTAACGACAGGATTGGCGGATTGCACGACAAGCATCTTTATCGGATAGGGTTTTTCATCCAGAATTGCATCTATTACACATGACTGGGCGTTATTACCCCATGTCTCGTGAAATTCGTTGAAGAGCGGGTATTCGCAGGTTATGGGCTTCACATCTTCTGGCAGGCTTTCCTTAAGCTGAATATTTCTAACAGGAATCGGTTGCGGTATGAGGTCTCCGCCGGCCTTATCAATGTTTCCTGTCAACCCTCTTAAGATGCAAACAGATCTGGTATTTTGAAAAACATTAAGCTGCATGTCCAGACCGTTTCCATCAATAATACAGGCTGGCTTTGTTGTGGCATATAATCGTGCTGCATCTTTGATCATTTTCGAGTCCAGCCAAATACTCTTTGCCGTCTTTTCAGCTTTATAATCTTTTGCAGCCTCTTTTAGCTGTTCAAATCCAACGGTCCATTCTTTAACGAAATCTGCGTCATAAAACTTTTCCGATATGATCTCATTAATCATGGACATAGCGAGCAGGCCATCATGACCCGGTTTTATCTGAAGCCAAATGTCAGCCATTGAAGATAGTCCGGTTCGTATTGGATCTATTACTATCAGCTTTGCGCCATTTTGCTTGGCATAAAGGATACCTTCGTATGCCGAAGGGTTGGTATCCATATCATTTTTTCCCCAAACAATTATGCATTTTGAGTTCCTTAACTCTGGAAATGTCATAGCGCCATAGGTAAAAACATGGGCGATTTCCCGCGCCACATGACAAACAGACCCGTTTCCTATGGTGTTTGGCGAGCCAAAGAGATTCATCAGTCTATTTGCATAATCCCATGGTGCTCCCCAATCTGCCGCCATTCCCCTCAGCCAGCATATTGATTCGGCACCATATTCCCTTTTAAAGAAATTGAATCTGTCTGCAATTATATCCAGTGCCTTATTCCAAGATGTTTCTTTAAAACAATTGCCGCCATTGCTTTTTTCTTTCACAAGCGATCTTTTTAGCCTTTTAGGAGAATAAACTATATCAGCCGCTGCCTTCAGCTTGGGGCAGTGAACTCTCTTACCTTCTGGCAAAAAAGATTTTCTCTCTGCTTTGACCAACCTATTATTCTCTATATCTACTTCAATAGGACAACATGATGAACATAGGCGACAAACTGTATCTTTTTTCATGAGGCTTCCTTTATTTTTCTATTATCTTGTAGATACCCACGGGCTTACACCCGTGGCACTAATCCCAAAATAAGCGTAATTAGAGGGTAAAGTGAGCTTTACAGGCGGACTT
>CAYRFN010000314.1:0-3452 GCA_964423495.1 uncultured Desulfobacteraceae bacterium | reverse complement strand
CTCCCCTCGGTTGTCTCTGAACGAACTCCCCTCGAGTTTTATTTGATTCCAAAATACCATCCTATTTTTGATAAAGGACTACGGAGAGGAAAGAAAATTGATTTTTCTCAGACAATATTTGAAATAGTCTGACGGATAATTTCGTAACCTATATTTTTCTAAGTTTTGCTTTAATCCTTCCGTTGAAATACAATAATTTATGATAAGATTTGTAACTTTGGGTCCCTAATACGATATTGTACTGCTTTTCTATTCGATGTAAGTTCACCGTTACCTTAAAATAGTTTATAAGGTATTGTAATGAGTGTTGATAGTAACACGATTGCTCTGATTATTTCAGGAATTGCGTGCCTTTTTATTGGTGCTTTGGTTAACAGAATATTTGAAAGAAAACCAAGGCTAATTGTTTATCTGGGTCATACGTCCGCATTTAAATTAAGATCGATCAAAGAGGGTCCAAATCAAATATTTACTCATTCTGTCGTTGTAAGAAATGCGGGTAGAAAACCAACGCATAATCTACGAATAGGACATATAGGCCTTCCAGAATTTCAGATATATCCGAAAGTTCAATACAATGTTATTAATCTTCCAGATGGTGGCAAGGGAATTGTATTACCTACTCTCGTATCAAAGGAACAGATTACGATATCTTATTTATACTTGCCTCCGTTAACTTGGGCCAAGATTAATACTCATTTTAAATCTGATGAAGGATTTGCAAAAACCGTAACTATGCTATTGACCCCTATAATTCCTAAATGGGCAAAAGCGTTATTGGTTATAATTCTCATAGTAGGTTCAATTACGATCATCTATTTATTTGTTTTATTAATAAAATGGTTCATGAGTATTGTTTGATATAGTTATTGATCACATATCATTTTCCGCCAACTCCCCACCTTGGGCCACATACTACTTACAATTCCATCTTTACCGTTTGCTTTGAAGAAACTCCCTTGACTTGTTTTAATCTTCTAGATTTAATGATCGAAGATAAGATCTGCAACTCCAAGTTCCTTATGGAAAATAATATCGCAAACTGAGCAACACCTATTTTTTATCAAAAATATTTTATTATATTGTCTTTTCAGGAGGCAAAATGAATAGACAGCCATTCAAGTGGAAAGAGGTGAGTCTTCGAGCTCTCCAAAAGGCCCTGTCATCAGGCCAGATATACGTCGTGCCGGCAGAACCGCGCCCAGAATGGACTCCGACCCTCAATACTGTCAGTGGTGCATGGCTCTATACTATAGGCCAGAGCGGCGATGTTGTATATGTGAAGGATATTGATTCTTTATAAAAGTTGTTACGGAGCCCACAAACCCATTACCTCAGAGTAACCAACAGCTCGAGAGGATTAGAGTATGGTTCACTACATCGGACTAGTATGCCTTGGTTTCGCTATAGGGGTGCTCTCCGGTTTGTTTGGTATGGGAGGCGGGTTCCTCCTCGTACCAATGCTTAACATCCTGTTCGATATTCCATACAATATCGCTGTTGGCTCAAGCCTCTGTCAGATGGTGGGGGCGTCGATTGCTGGAAGCCTGAGGCACAAGAGCCATGGTAATATCGATATCAGGCTAGCCCTTTTCGTGCTCGCAAGTTCAGTAGGTGGAGCGGAGGTGGGAGCCAGGGAGTTGATGCAGTTTAAGGCTGCAGGAGCGGTGATGATACATGGTGTCTCTGTGACAAAGATGTATCTATGGATCGATGTTATATATGTCTGCCTTCTTTCTCTTATCGGGGCTGTGATGTTCCTCGAAAGCAGGAAAGCGAGAGGGAGACCTCCCAGGGGTAGGGTTGTAGAAACGGAAGCCTCTCGATGGTTCCAGAGCGTTTCTATCCCGCCTGTGATTTCACTCCCAGTCTCTCATATAGAGCATGTTTCCGTCTGGCTTATCCTCGGTTTGGGATTCTGTATCGGAACCCTCTCGGGTTTATTGGGAATCAGATGGGGATTCGTGATGACACCGGCAATGATCTATCTCGTTGGAATGTCCACACACGTTGCAATCGGGACAGGGCTCTTTCAGATTATCTTCACCGCTGTGTCCGGTGGAGTCACTCATTTTTTCAAGGGAAATGTTAATTTCATCCTCGTGGGATGCACTCTCGCAGGTTCACTCGTTGGCTCTCCGCTTGGAGCTACCATAAATAAAAAGGTAAGAGGGGCGCACTTACGATACTACTTCTCCTGGATAGCATTCACTGCAATAGTAATACTGGTTGCTAAGTTCCTGCTCGTCATCAGCGTGCCATGAGTATCACTCGATTCCGTACAATTAGCTGTAAACTATGTCTATTTAGAAACAATAATAGGGATCGGTTAATGTTATCATGACACTACCAAAGGCTAATTAAGGAATGGTTTACCAAGAGCCTGTTCTAATTTGATAAAAATTAAATAATTGGTGCATCTATTTTTTTGTTTCAGGTTACTGCAGATTTGCATGTCTTGAATCAATTGATTCGGAAATTTCACCAAGCTCATCGGCGATCATTATTATGAGGGTATAGAATAACACGTAGATATTGAATCCAAAGAAACAGCCGAGAAGGTTCTGATATGGTTTGTCTCCCAGGGTCAAGAGAGCTGTAAAATCAATACCATTAGAGATTTCTTTTATTTTAAGTATAACTTCGGATAGCTGTGCGAGTGTCGATTTATTGTTTGTGTTCACCCCCTAAAACCTTCCCACCCAACTTTTTTGCCTTGATTATTAAAATTTCTTTTCAGCCTGAAATTCTTCAAGGAATTATGGAAGATGTACTTTTTTATTCTTAAAGAGAAGTCTACTTAGCGACCGCTAATAAATTCTAGATTGACTTTTTTGACAAGTATTTTCTCTAACTTATTTGATCATTTATATTTGTAATATCAATAATTATTTATGGGCACTAAAAAAATCTATAGTTTGCGTTTTATTTTTCGTAGCCTCTTTAAGCAAACCCTGGAATTCCTTTGTTGTACTGAATAATCCTTCCTGCAAATTTTTACGTACTTCCTACGTTTTTCGGTTGAAAAATTTTAACCTGTCTGAGATATTTTGTGAATTTTTCTATCTTTCAGCGTAATGGAGGGTATACGCCTGACTATATGCGCTGTTACCCTGCCATGGTTGATCTCGTAAAGGATATCTATGATGTATAGAAAAATGTCTGATATCATTGTAAATGTTTCTCTGCCAGTTTAACTATCAACAGTACTTTGTAGTTTGTGAGTACCATAGGTATGTATTACTTCTTCAATATATTTTCCTGAGTCGATCACAGTAAAATTTATTTGAATCTCCATTAGTATTTTGTTCATTTAGATATCCAAAAGAGGCTTATTACTCCAGCCCAATCTGTTTATTTAAATTTAAAAAATTTTAAAAAAGTATTGACATAAAATAAAAACAAGGTATAATAATTTTATATTTTGATACCAAGTTCTGTATTATGAAACT
>CAYRFN010000313.1:0-3459 GCA_964423495.1 uncultured Desulfobacteraceae bacterium | reverse complement strand
GGGAATGCGGAGGGGGCAAGAATCCCCAGTGGATAAGTCGTAGAAAAGACCAGGCTGGGAGACTCGGAACCGAAGAAAAGGTCTTAACGACACACTGTCACGGGCTCACTCCCTCGGTCCTCTGCCTGTTTTGATAGCTCCAAAATCAAAACATCTCTATCCATTCTATTTTACCATTCCCGAATTCAGACATGGTATCAGCGGCTATATTCAGGCCCTCCTTGAGATGACTTCCTTCAATCCCAGGAACAGCATATGCATAAAAGAGGACATTTCGAGTTTTGGTCCCCACTCTCGTTTTGTCATCCGCTCCCTGGCAAAGGACACATACAATTTCCTTCTCGTCCCTTAACACGATCTCTTCTTCTTTAGTCGTAATATCACGTTGGCCCATCCCTTTGCATACTTCACCATCCTCGGCCAAATCTAATGTCAATTTTCCATCAAAATTATCATAGTCTGTGACGGCAACCAGTATGCCAGCGCACATCTCCGCCATGAAATGAGTATCCACCATAAGATTGTACCTGGGAAAACCACTATGGATAGTCCTCTTCAGATGTTTGGGCAAAGGGCATTCAAAACCAAAATTCATAAAAAATCGATCATAAATCTCAATACGTTTGGTAATCTCGGCAAGTATCTCCCGTTTCCTCATCCTTCGAAGCAGCCTTCTCTTATGCTGGTCGAATCCAGGAGGATTAAAAAAGTTTTGGCACCCCGAAATCAGGGTGAGACCAAAAGCCACTTCAGGATAACGGGACCTGTATTTTGATGACTTGGAAAATCTTAAAGTTTGCATTAGGCTATGTAATCTATCTTACGTAATAAAGACGCAGGCAATTTATCTCAGGTTTTCGTCATTATTGCAATTGATTTCATCCTCCGATACCATGAAAAAATGGATATGGTATGAGACAAACAAAACGGTCTTTTATGTTTTCAAGTACAAGATAATAACGGGGCACTCAAATGGCAGATGACGCTCGTTGGATAAAAACACACTGTGCACGGATGGACCATGGTGGTTGCGGTTTGTTTGTGGGAGTTATGGACAACACAATTGTCAAAGTCAAAGGTGATCCGGACGGTTTCTTGAACAAGGGTTATATATGCCCCAAGGGAATTGCATCCCCTGATCGTCTTACCCATCCTAAACGGCTCAGGCATCCTTTGAAAAGAAAAGGGGGACGCGGTGAAGGAAAATGGCAAAAGATTTCCTGGCAAGAGGCACTTAACGAGATCGCCTATAACCTGAATAGAATAAAAGAAGAGTACGGAGCTAAAGGCGTCGCCTTTGGTGCGGGTATGCCAAAAGGACTTGATCACTTTGTCTTGGTTCGTCTGGCCAACCTTTTTGGCTCGCCCAATGTGATCACCACTCAGGATGTGTGCCATGCCCCTCGCGAGATAACCGGTGTCCACACCTGCGGATTTTATCCGGTAGCAGACCTTCATCATAAGAGCAAGCTTGCTGTTCTATGGGCAAGCAACATCACTTCCACCAACGAGGAGGGTGAAATATGCAGCATGCTCATGGAACAGATAAAGAGCGGAACCGAACTCGTAATAATTGACCCGAGAAAGATCGATTTGACTAATAAGGCTAAGACATGGCTTCAAATAAGGCCTGGAACAGATCACGCGCTTGCGCTGGGCCTTTTAAACGTCATAATTGAAGACTCCCTATATGATAAGGATTTTGTTGAAAAGTGGACTTATGGCTTTGAGGACCTGAGAGATCATGTACAAAAATACACCCCTGAAAAGATATCCGACATAACATGGGTTCCTCCTGATCTCATAAGAGAGACGGCAAGACATTATGCCGAATCAAAGCCGGCTGTCATTCTATGGGGAAACCCGATAGAGCAAAACATTCACACATTTGACATAACAAGGGCGCTTATTTGTTTAATGGCAATAACCGGCAATCTCGATATTCCAGGCGGAAACGTGAATGCGCATGACCCAAAGATCATGGGGTTAGGCCCATTTGTCCGGGCCGATCTTTTTCCTGATAGGAGAAAGGAAATGATCAGCGCTTATCATAAAGTTATACCCAGATTTATGACCGTCCCGCCCTCTTACTTTAAAAAGGCGATTCTTGAAGGCGTGCCTTACCCGGTTAAAGGGTTCTACGCTATGGGTTCGAATCCCATGTTATCATATGCAGACAGCCGTCAGACATATGATGCGCTCATGAAACTCGACTATATTGCGGTTGCCGATTTGTTCATGACCCCTACGGCCTCTATGGCGGATATTGTCCTTCCTGTTGCAAGCCAATTTGAATTTAACGACATCGGCCACTACGGCCTCGGCCACGGCTTTATCCTGGCCCGGCAAAAAGTCGTTGACCCGCCGGAAGAATGCTGGCCCGACATGAAAATATTAAATGAACTGGGAAAATACATATCTCCTAAAGAATATTGGCATGATGATTATAACAAATTCTTGGATGATGTATTAGAACCAAGCGGTCTCACATACGACCAGTTCGTTGAAAAGGGTTATCTGAAAGGTCCTGACAGATTCAAGCTGTATGAAGAAAAAGGCTTTCGAACTCCTACCGGTAAGGTAGAAGTGAAATTGAGTACAGCCGAGAAATTTGGTCTGCCCCCATTGCCGACATTCAATGGCCTTCCAGAGGAAGATGACCCTGACTATCCTCTGGTATTAACCAGCTCCAAAAGCCGTTATTTCCTGCATTCATCCTATAGATGGATTAAGAGGCTTCGAGAAAAAAGACCGAACCCCAAGGCTGAAATCCATCCTGAGACCGCCGAAAAAAATAATCTGCTTAATGGGGATGAAGTAATTATTGAAACTAAAGTAGGCGAGATAACCCAGATGGTTCATTTGAACAGTGATATTCATCCGAGGGTCGTTAATGCATCGTACGGTTGGTGGTTCCCAGAGGGCAAAGTCGAATCCCAGTATGAATGGGAAAGATCCAACTTCAATATCCTTACATCCACCGAAAAACTGAACAAACAGTTTGGAACACCAAACCTAAAAGGGATCGGGTGCAGGATAAGACGGAAAAGATAAGGGATCAATCTTATTGCTTTCAAATCTTCTTTTTTACTTGATATTCTCTTATTTTTATTCTTAAATATTACCATCTTGCCATAATGAGTTGATTCGATTTCATAATATATCGATATCGCATGAGATGCCTGTTTTTGTTGCTGATCAGTTTGTTCTTTTCCCCTTCAATTTCTTTTTAAAATGAGATTGACTTTCCTATTTGACTTCTCAAAACAAGATTTGTGGCAGAAATCCAGATAACGTAACTATTTTCGAACCAAGATTTTATATTTTTGTGATTATCCAGAAACTATATACTAACTGGTTGGCGCCGCCTGCGGCGACGGCTTTGTTGCTCAGCACTGTGCACGCACATCACAGCGTGTCCAATGGACTGACGACTCCCATCGGTCCTTTGTTGAGCAC
>CAYRFN010000312.1:0-3507 GCA_964423495.1 uncultured Desulfobacteraceae bacterium | reverse complement strand
AGGGCCTCTCTATATTATCTCGGGCGGGACGATGGATAAAACGCTATTCGTTAGAGATAACATATTCAGCTGATCCTACCCACGATATTGATGTTGCAATAGGCGGAACTTATGAAATCAAAAGATTACCAATTGCAAAAAATAGCCAGTCAGTCTCAAATGACAAAGTCTCTATCCTTGAGGAAATGACTTTAGACGGCTTAAAGCATGATAAGCACAGATACAGCCCTTCTCTTGAAGCCTTATTTTGGCTGATTTCTGATGGAAAATTTGATGCAAAAACTTTTCCTGAGTTTTACAGGGGCAGTTATGATTTCATGGAAGGAAGGCTGCCTTCTGGTTATCCGGGAGCTAATGACAGCTTATATTTTACTCTAAGGGTGTGGGATAATATGGAAGGGGAGAGATGGGATAAGTTGGGTGAAGTAACTTCAAGATTAAATTTGCCTGAATTGGTTGATTATTATACACAAAAAGTTTTTAAGTATTATGACGTTGGTTTTATAACAAGACCGTATTCAGTTATATTCCATGATAAAAAAGGGCATTGTTTAGACTATTCTTTATTCATAGAAGCCTGCTTGTTAAAAGCAGGGTATGAGGCACACGTTTATGACCAACCATCCAGACCTCATAAATTTGTTGGCTACAAGGATATAGATGACTCATGGTATGTTATAGATAATGGCTTGCGAATTGGCCCACAAAGAATCTTAGGTCCATTTGAATCAGAAAAAGAATTGAGGACAGCTTTTTCATGTGTAAGGTATCATGCTTTACGGTGAAAAGGGTTTCTAGAGTTGTTCAAATATATTTCTTAACTTGAAGAACTTTATAACGTAAGTGTTATTCTGGATCCTACTAAAAACCAGCGTAGATCTATAGATTTTGAATCTTTAAAATAATCCAACTAAACTTGAATTCACCTTATAGGCTAAATATGAGAACAGCTACATATACGCTTTTGATTGTATCATCGATATATGCCTTAACATCATCATGCGTCACAGCTACAAGACAGCCAAGCCTTTTTAATACCAATCCTATCTTACTGACAAAACAATACAGTCCTGATGAAATTTCAACAATTAAACAAAACTTTGATGCTAATCCATTGCAATACAGCCAGTCAATTGGCGATGTTCTTTTGTGGCAGATGAGTCGAATTAGTCCTGAGTACGCCTCAAAAGTTATGCAGATTCAGGAATTACATGAGAAAGGTCCTGGAGACATGTATCCGATAAACCCTCAGGAAGCAAGGGCATTGATCAAGATGAAAGAACTGGCTGAGGGTTTGGACTTACCACCTAATCTCTTTACAGAAGAACGTTTACCGCCTAGAGTTTATAAGATTATTATAGAATGGAGAGGAAATAGCCAAAAAAAAAGTGACTGGAGCGGTTGGTCCAGAAATATGGGCTTCATACCATATGATGGTCACATAATCGATGTTGTACCAATAGGATTTGAAAAAGGAGAAGATTCTGTCAATTACAAAGAGACAAAAAAACCGCGGGTTTGGATTTTAAATCTTACTCTAGTAAAGATGACCCGGATGGATTGGCTGTTACCTTTACTTTTCCAGAACAAGGATTTCATCTACGTATCAATGAAGGTGCCTTTTATATTAAAAAAGAAGATATTTTATCAAAGGGCCAAATATCATTTGACGAGAAAGACGGCATTGATGGAACCTTAATTGTTAAAAACGCCACAACTAATCTCGAACCAGAAGTTTATGCATTTAGGGAAATAGTTTTAGCTGGTATGGGAGGAGTAAGTACTTTATTTATGGGTTATAAGAATAATAGATTTAATGGCAATCCTTTAAAGGGTTATGGAGGAATTGTTGATTTTGTTGAGCCTATTTGGGACCTGAGCAGACCAGGATGGAGGAACCTACAATATGCTGGTCTGATGGTAGGAGGTGATTTTGAATTGGGTGATTACTGGGCTGATAAAATGTTACACTATGGTGATGTTAGAGAAGGTTACACAAAACCACCGACAGAATCTATAAAAAAAGAGGTACTAACTGACTGCAGCGATCATAGGGAATTATTGGATAAACTTGCAAAGATAGGTGGAGGGCCCCGTGTAAATCAGCTTTGCAGATCTAGCCACGTGATGGGATACGCCAAATTAGATGGATTGTACTACCTTGTTTCAGATTATGTTAATAAAAATAGATTGGCTGGCCCTTTTAGCTGGAGTGAACTAAGTAAAGCTGCTGGGGGCAATATCGTCCCATGTAAATATTAAGATTTTTTTTGAATAAAATCTATTATACTCAGTCCTAATTCTTAGAGCTTTCTCAAAAACAATAAAAGGAGGACGTTCTTCACTTTTTTATTTTTTGTTCCAAGATCAGAGCTGTATCCTTGTACACTGGGTCGTCATTTCGTTTTAATTCCCGGCTGACAGTGGTATGATGTCTCTTGATCCTTCGGGCGATCTCTCGAAGGGGAAAACCGGCACACGTTAAATGACTGATGACATATCTCTCATTTTCTGTAAGATGAGTATAAGGCATAATAGGCTCGTTCAGGGTGTAAGGTTGGTCGAACTTCCTACACTACCAGAAGCCCTGTCATGTCCTCTAGTTATTTTATGCGGTGCACTTTGAAGTTGAATTCACCTCCCCTTCCTTGGCGGTCCTTATAAACAGACCGAACTTCCTAGGATAGTCCTTGTCCCTTCTTTCCTCCGGCAACACTCCAAGAATGACACTGGGGTGAAACTTGATGCTCACAGAGAGGGCGACGAAATCCTCGCAAAAGCTAAGAAGATTGTGGTAATTGGTCGTAACAATCTCATGAAGTGGAATCCCATCCGATGTCTCCGGCAACCCTACAGTCATGTCGCCACTTTCCATGGATTGTCTTACGAACCCCGTTGATTCGACGGTCCTATAATGTGTAATAGAATTCCTCTCATTCTTGAACCATCTTTCTATCCATTGTCTATCTTCACGTATCATATTGATGAGCGGTTCTGCTCTTTCTTTCTCCTCATCTGCCAAATTGTTCTCCAGTACCTTTACGACTTTCTCTCCGGAATCACCATATGAATGAATCTTCACCCCAATCAGTGGCTTGAATATCTTCGTGAGCACATCCAAACAGCTCTTGCCTTGCATGATAAAGGCTTCTAATTCCTTCTCGGCGCCCGTTGAAAGATCTATGTGCGCACACCCTTCATCTGATGCCTCTTTCTTGATTTCCTCGCCAAGTATCTTCAGTAAGTTATCTCTGTGGTATCTTGTTGCTTCCAGTTTTCTCATCACTTCCATTATAGTTTTGAGCAAATCATCCTTGGCATTCTGTGGCAAAACAACTGCCTCATTAATGTCACAATACTGCATATAGATACGTACTCCGATTTCCATATCAGAGACGATTTTTTTTATTGCTATGCCCTCGCTATCCATTATTCGCCTTGCAGTGGGATACCTAACGAATAGCGTTTTATCCATCGTCCCGCCCGAGATAATATAGAGAGGCCCTG
>CAYRFN010000311.1:0-3515 GCA_964423495.1 uncultured Desulfobacteraceae bacterium | reverse complement strand
ACTTAAAATTTTCATTTTTCCCGAGCACTTAGGACAGCAAAGGGGATCAATTTCAAGTAGTTGCAGTGTCCCCGTGTGCGTTTCCCTGGTTTTCCTCAGGAGTTCTCAGGAACTCGCCCTTCGGAACTCCGTCCCGGCGCCGGCATCGCCGTATCCGGCTATTTCACTGTGTAGCCGCGGCCGTCCAGGCAGGCGGTCAGCGCCCGCTGATAATCGGCGCGCTTCTGGCCTTTCTGGTCTTCGGGAACGCCACCGGGAGGTTGAGTCGGGTCGAAGCCGGTCTGGCTCACGGCCCATCTGTGGCACTCGTAACGATCCGTCGCTTGCTTCTGTTCGCTTTGGTTTTGGCGGGGATAGATAAAAAGCTGGTCAGCCGGCGGCGGCGCCTGAATGACATCGCCCTGCGGCGGCTCAACGACGACATAACCCTCTCCCCTGTTTGCATAATAGACTTCGTTGGCATAGTAGTAAGGCCTGCCACCGACCCATACCGTGGCGTAATAAGGGGGCAGGAAGGGTATGAAAAGACCGATCGGAGGTGCAACGATGGCGAAACGCGGCCCCTGTGGGCGGTACCAGGCGCCTCCGGAGAAGTAGTATCGCCTACCGCCGTGAACCACCGCCCGGTGATTGCGTGGCAATGCTCTGATCACCTGCCCGCGGGCCGGATAGACGCGGTCATGGTGATAACGCGTGTCCCGGAATTCGCGATAGCGCGAAACACGCCTTTCCTCACGCTCTGCCTGTGCTGACTGCGTAAACCCGAACAGCATGATTGTCGATAACAGAGTCAGCATCAGACCGAGTGCAAGGTATCTGCTCGTATTGTGAATATGGGTCATAACTATCGCCTCCTGAAAGATTTAATGTGAATTGTGCGCTACCGGTTGTGGATAACCTTCAGCGCACGCTGTAACCTCTTCCTTCCATGCAGGCGGACATCGCCCGCCGGAATCCGCGAGCCTTCGCTTCAAGCTGGGCGTCGCGAGCCCTGTCTCTTGTGGCATAGGCCTCCTCTTGCTGTCTTGCGGATTCCATCCTTGCTGAATCCGATGCGGCGCCGGCGATAGCCCCGGTAGATGCGCCGATCAAGGCGCCCCCCACGGCATGCCTCGGTCCGCCGATCAGCGCACCCAGAACGGCGCCGGCTATCGCCAGTGTGGCGGTATCATGCCCAGGCGGAGGCATCGGCACGACTCTTACGCGCTGATTCGTCGGGATTTCCGACTTACCCGGATCGAAACCGGTCTGTTTTACCGCCCAGTTGTAACACTCGAAGTGGTCGCGGGACTGCTGCTCGGTCGTCTGACCCTCCTTCGGGTAAAAATAGAGCTGGGTAAGGGGAACCCATGAGCTCTCGCTGGCCACTTCAGGTTCAGGCCGTGAAACCATCCGATAAGGCGCTGGATAACATGCAGCCAACACGAGGACAGCCAGGAGAAGGATGAGCCAAACACAGGCTCGCGACACGGACCACTCCTGCTGATGGTTGATTCTCTTTTTCTTGCCGCCTGAGATCATCATAATGCATTCCCTTTCGTCAATGGGCGCCGCCGAATCCTTCGTCACGAAGCTGACAGCGACTGATAAATATAAAGCAAAAAATGTGCCGGTTATGTCACATCGCAATGTATCATAGGGATTTTAAGTGGATATATTGGACTTTTCAGAGATCATATACAGCTCTCGCAGGTGGTGTGATAAGAAGTCCCTTTTTGTGAGACGGACTATAGGGGATTTTGCCTTGTGTGTCAATGGAAAAGTCGCCTCATCATGTAGCGGTCTTTCTTTTTAGGCCGACATTAGATCGAAAGGTTAAGGCATACGCATGTTTGGAATCTGAGTACAAAACCATTTATTCGTGGATAAGGCGACAATTGGGTGGAAAAAGGTCATATGTCTCCCTTTAAGTTACCTCTTGTTTTTAAAAATCAGCCGGTGTAGACCTCTGGATACTGAGGGTCTGCATAAAGCCACTTATCAGACGGTGGGAGCTGGGAGAATGCCTCCGGCCCATATGGGCCTACGCCCCCCGGTGGGAGTCGTCTAATAGCAGGGTTGAGCTGAAAAGATATCGCCATTGAAATGGATGGATTTTTGGCCTGTAATATGTCAAGCGAATCCCTTCGCAAAGCAGGTCACTAAAAAATATCACATGCTTTTTTGGCCTTTAAGATGTGGTGATTACTCCAACGTACATGGTATTCGGGCATCCTGGGATATCTGCTATATATCCATGATTTTTACAACCTCAACAATCCTGCGATATTCATTTCATATTACAAACAACGGTCGTAAGGCTTGAAACTGGGGATACCCATTAAGGCTCTACGTTTATTTCTTGTCTTCTTCAAGCTCTCTGTCTATCCTTATAGTTTCTCCCTCGACTGTTTGCCCTACGGTCCTCCCCGAGGCCGCAACGACACAAAGTGCCCGTCCAGCTGTGAATTAAGGGACAACTTATGTCAAGGCTGACTTAAAGAAGTTGGGTGGAATGGGGGATTAAAACGTGTTCATTAAAAACCTGACAAAGGGCCTAATGGACTCTAATCGTCCGTGTCAATAAGTGTCACCTCTTGGGAGGATAGCGTATACATTGATTATTTTTTTCTCCATGTCAGGGGTAAAAAGAATTCTCCATTTTCCAATCCTAACTCGGTAATCGCCATGGAGTTTACCGGTAAGTGGGCGAACTTTTTTCATCGAAAAGGGATCATCAGCATTTTGAAGCTCTTTCAGGGCCTCTTTAATCCTCTTCCGATTTTGCTTACCAAGCCTGAGATAATACTTTTCAGCAGAGGACTTTATTTCAATCTTCCAGCTCATCAAGGGTTTTCCCCTTTATGCCTTTCATGACTTCTGCCTTGCCCTGCTCAATGATCTTAACCCACTCCGGCCTGGAAAGAAGCTCTATTGTCTCTTGATGTCGCGCGATATACTCATCAATGAGCTCGGATAGAATTTCCTTCATCTCCTTTTTCTCAAGTGTTGCAATGACCTTAAGAATATCTCTTTTCTTTTCAGGGATTCGGACTGTTGCTGTTGACATTTTGACACCTCCTAATCGTCCAGTAGCATAGGCTATAGGGCGCCTGGTGTCAACCCTTAAAATCCTCACTTAAAGATCATTGATGGAGATGCTGAGATGGAGGGAGAGGCTCTGGTGCAATTTATGGCAAAGAAAGTTCTTTAATAAACTTGTGAATGGAGGGATGCGAAAACAATAATACATTCTTTCAAAAATATTTAGCCACCGATCAACGGTTTCGTGGGCTACCTGTAAAACTTCTTTTATTTTTTTAACTGAAAGGGGAGCCCTACTCTATTCGGAAGTTCCTCGGCCAGGAATTCCAGAAGACTTATTTACTCATGAGTAAAGTAGATTGTAGGCAATTTTACTCATTTTCTTGAAAAGGACCAAAAGGGGCATTTCTGACTATTATGATAATTGTTAAAAGTTATTAGTACTACAACGTTACTTAAGTTATAAGCCGCAGTCTCTTTTTACGATGAGA
>CAYRFN010000310.1:0-3530 GCA_964423495.1 uncultured Desulfobacteraceae bacterium | reverse complement strand
TTGAAATCACTACATATTCCCCTTATTTTTATCAACTAATCTGGAGATGATCCTAAAATAATAACTTTTTTCCGGTTGCAACCTGGTTGCAACCAAAGGTGCAACCAGATATTTAAATTAATTAATTTATTTTCAATAAATATTCCAAGCAGTTATATAAATAATTAAAAAAATATTAAAAAAAGTAAGCTGCAACCAACTTTTTTACTTGACAACCGCATTTTATAACTTGCAAGCTGCCTCCTGATTTGTCGGTTTCATCAAGTGAGAATAGATACCCACGGGCAAGCCCGTGGAACTCTGCCTGTTTTTGATAGCCCCCAATGCTTCTCTGGCCTTTCCCTTGTTTGTTCCTTAAGGTAATGTTTTCCATCGCCTTTTGCCGTACTGGTCATAAAAATCAATGATCCAACGATCCCATCTTTTTGTTATACATGCCATATAAATAACCCCCTTTCTAATAAAAACGCCTGAAGAATTTCCTCAGTCCACAGGAACCGCCCACAACGTCACCGTTATGGGTGCTTTCAAGCGTTCTTTTTGTTATTTGGTTTTTCATTGTCCTGTGGTTTAGGTGTTGTTTTATTGAAGAAGCCATACAATTGCTTCTCAAGAAGTACGGAAAGATATCTAAGAAATAACTTCTAGCCAAACGGTAGACATTTTTTACTTGCAATAAATTTTCTTTTTGCTGTACTCTGAGTCAAATATTCAGGTTTTCAAATTAAACAAACGTTCTTTTATCAATATCTTCAATGACCTAAGCAATGGGGAGCGATGATTATGGCAAAGAAAAAAGAGCCTAAGAAAAGTCATCCCGCAGTCAAGTTCAAGTATTATTTCCCTGAAGATTATAGGCCAGTTTATAACAACGCTGTCTGGGGAGGTATGAATGTAAAAGGAGAGCTCGATATTCACTTTCTATATGATCGTAACCCTCTGCCCCTATCTTCGACTCATGAAATAAAAGATGGTATAATTCTTGGTACCCCAAAAAGCAGAGAAACTGGCAAATCGACGCTGCGGTTCGTTCAAACCGGCGTGGTGATGAACAGGGAATCAGCCATGAGCTTATATAATTGGCTCGGAGAAAAAATAAAGATGTTTACGGAGTTGACCAATGATAAAAAAAGAGTTAAGAATGCCTAACGTAGCTAAAAAGCCAATCCCAATTATTTTCCAAGATTATGATGCCAGTGATGGAAATATTCTTGAGGCTGGAATCGATGCCGATAAAACCCAGCGGGCGACGCCTGCTTATTATGTGTATCCAACAGAATTACAAACTATTATAGCACAAAATATCATGCTTAAAATGGAAAACCAAAAACTACGTCAAGAACTTCGAGCCGCTAAAGGGTCTCAATCTGAATTTGAAAAGATCATTGAGTTGCGTGATATTTCTCGAAATCAGGCAAAAAGTGAAATCACCCAATTTTTTAAGAATCACCATGGTGATGTTATTTACCCTTCCGATATAGCAGAAGCTTTGAATCTCAGCTACATTCTTGTTGGAGAAATAATCGAGCAACTCGAAGATGCCGGTCAAATCAGGCGGACTTCCAAATAAACTCGGATGTGAAAATGTACATATGACCGAAGGGGATTGTCTTGCCGGTGACAGAATGATTATACTTTGTCGTAACCCTGGCGAATGGAAAACATCTAAAAAGTATAGGTCAGGAAGACATCGACTCTACGAAAGTAATGCAAGAGCTTATGCTTATGCAAAGCTTGAGGTAGGTTACACCAACATTCGAAAATAAAAAATATTCAGTTTTCAAAGAGCATCTTGCTATGGTCTACCAATAGCCCTTTCAATTATATCCTTAACTTACCCCTTAAAACCGATAAAATGCGATTCTGAGGCTATCAATGGCCTCTGGTGGACGTTTCAGCACCTTTCTTTGGCTTGGCATAGAACGGATTTTTACCAAACCTAAAGTCGAATAAAGGACACATAAGAATGTACTGATTGAAAGAATTCAAAAAACTTGCTATTGATCTTGAATGGCCCGCAAATGATATTCTTGAAGAGGCTATGAGAGACCTTCTTAAAAATTACGAAAAGAAAGCTAAGAAATAATCTTTAATAAGAGGTTGCTATGGACTTAGAATCAAGGCTCCATTTTTTAGCGAGGTTGGGCTTTTGTGAATTAAGCCTTCGAACATTGGAGGGCGAAATGGTAAAAAAAAGCATATTGTATACGAGTGTTTTAATATTTGTTTTGTTATGTCTTTGGATGCCTTCCAAATGTTATGCCGAGGAACCCAATGAGAAGTCTGAAACTGATGTTGTTATAATGCAACAGGGGAATAACATAGAACAAAGGGAAAAGGATTTAGAGAAAAAGATAAAAACCCTTGATGTGGAAATTGGAGCATCTAAAAGGCTCCTTGAAATTTCTGAAAAAAATTTAAATGCACCAAAATGGGTATTTGGGATTATTGTAGGTTTAATTGGTGCTTTTGGTGCTCTTGTTTCTGGTATCATATGGGTACTCCGACATGGTATACTTAAAAAGATAGAAGAAAAAGAAAAGGAATTGAGAGAGGATATTGATGATAAGATATCTCAATATATACAAAGTTGCGATAAAATAATGAAAGATATAACAGAAATAAGGCCGGAGCATTATGAACTGCTTGCTATAGATTATGATAAGCTTGCTTTTGAAGCATGGAGAAAGACAAATTTAGACAAGGCAATTTATTATAGTGAGAAAGCAATATTTTTTGGAGAGAAAAATTGGGGGAAAGAACCTAAGAAAAAAGATCAGAAAGATACTCTAAATTTTTACAGGAGCAATTTAGCTTATTATTATGTTGAAGACAACAGAAGAGACAAGACTACTGAAGCTATTAAACTAGCTAGGATGGGGCTTGAAACTGGACAAAACATTTATGAATTAAATTTAATTGATAATTTTCTTTATATACTTATGAAATTTGCCGTATCACGTAAAGATAAAGAAAATTGGGTAGAAATTTTTGAAACCTATGGAGATAAAATATTTGAAGCGAGTATTAGGGATGAGAATGAAAGAAAAGAATACAAAAAATATTACGAAAAAACAAAAGAGGAACTACAAAAGTAAGTTCCCCTAAAATAAACCTCTCCCTATATTTTTTAAAAAACCAGTATTGTATGGACTGGAGGTCCGTCTGGTATTGGTTTCATCATTTGGAGCCCTCCTTTCTTGACTCTTTTTTAAGATTAGCGTTTGTAATCTATAACAGTTATTCTTTTGATGTCAAGTATAAAAAATATATCTTGGGCATTTTTATAAAATTCTTTAATTAGCAAATAACATGCCGTATCAAATCATTAAATATTTTCAGATAGTTACAATATATCCACAATCTGTGGTTTCATTGATCTGACTCAAATTGCCATAATTTTGACGCAAGGTGTGAAATATTTTCCATGCCCGTCCAACTATCGTCATAGTACCAATATAATAATATAATTTAACGTGCCTCTTAACAATTTGCAGCTAATTTAACCGGCACATGTAACAAGCAAGCAT
>CAYRFN010000309.1:1694-3648 GCA_964423495.1 uncultured Desulfobacteraceae bacterium | reverse complement strand
GCTTTACGGAGTGCACCGATCTCAAGACGCTGAAACCCACGAAGGAATGGCAGGACATCTATGACCGTGTGTGGAAGGAACTTGATGACTTAGGCTTGCAGAAGCGTTTTTGATAAAATCTGTAACTTGGCAACGGTTGTGGAAAATCGTAAAAGCGGGTCAGCAAATTATTTATATTAATAACTGCACAATACAACGCTTTATCGTTCTCCCCTTATGTAAGGAACTCCCAGTGCGGCCGGAAATTCCGCTTTCCTGCCTATCAGGACCAAGACGATTATAGTCAGGACGTATGGCATCATGGATAAAAATTGATAGGGTATGCCAAGGCTTAACGCTTGAACGTTTATCTGAAGCGCTTCCACGCCGCCGAATATTAGGGCCCCGAGTAGCGCTCTTGCGGGGTTCCACTTTCCAAATATCACGATGGCCAATGCAATAAATCCGCGTCCCGCCACCATGTTGTGTGTGAACAGCCCCACGTACGCGAGGGTCAGGTAAGCCCCCCCAAGGCCGGCCATCATGGCGCTAAAAAGTACGCAAATAATTCTAACTCGGTTTATGCTTATGCCGGCTGTGTCCGCCGCTTTAGGATTTTCACCCACGGCACGAACCTTTAGACCAGCGGTGGTGCGGAACAGGACAAACCAAAAGACAGGGACGGCTAAAATTGATAGGTAGACTAGAAAGTTTTGCTGGAATATTATCTGACCCAGAAACGGGATTTGGCTGAGATACGGTATGATGATCAGTTCAAAGGTTTTCACAGTTGGGAAGGGTATGCCAGTTGTAAACCATTTGAATAGAAAAGTGCTCAGCCCTAGCCCCAAAATCCAAATCCCAACGCCATTTACCACTTGATCTATTTGAAGTAATATTACCGTGATTAATGTTATCACCCCAAACAAGAGTCCTACTGCCATTGCAGAAATTAGACCTATGTAGCCGTTTCCCGTGACTGCGGTTGCAGCCACGCTCACGAAAGCACCCATCAGCATTATGCCCTCCAGACCAAGGTTCAGAACCCCGGAACGTTCGGAAAATATTTCTCCCAGTGAGGACAGTAGCGTCGGGGTCATTATAGTGATGGTTAGGGATAGAACAGCCACTATGAAATTTTCAGCCATTTTTTCACCATCCTTTTAAATTTCGTATTCCATGTCAATGCCTCAAACGCCAGCATGAAAATTAGGATTAGGGCCTGAACCACGAACATGTATGCGCCCGGTATGCCTGCCATTCCAGTCATAGCCGTGCTTCCGACTATTATCCCTCCGAAGAGTATCCCGGCTAGGATTACTCCAACTGGATGTAGCCTTCCGATAAGCGCCACGATTACTGCAAAATAACCATATCCGGGCGATATCCCATTAACCAGTCTATAGTGAACCCCGGCTACTTCTCCCATCCCTGCTATTCCGGCCAGACCCCCGCTCAGAAGTGTAGAAAAGATCACGTATTTTGTAATGTCTACTCCTCCGTACTTTGCGGCAACGGGGTTTCCTCCTGTAACCCTGATATTATAGCCGAAGACGGTCTTCCATATGACAAAATAAACAACTATTGCTAGGATGATCGCGATTAGGAAGCCAAAGTGCAATCTTGTTGCTGGGATCAAACTAGGCAATTGCGCTTCCGCGGCGATGAGGCGCGTTCGTGGAAAAAGTGCGCCGCCTTCCTTTAGCAAGTCTTCTACCAAGAAGCTCACTATGAAGATGGCCACGAAATTCATCATCAAGCTGGTGATTATCTCGTTTACCCTGAGCTTCGCCTTTAGATAACCCGGTATTAGACCCCAAACGGCCCCCATGGCAAAGCTCGCCATGAACAAAACGGGGATAAATAAATAGGAGGGAATTTGAAATACTATTCCTATCCATGCGGCTGCTACAGCTCCCATTAACAATTGTCCCTCGGCGCCGATATTCCAATATTTCGCCCTAAATGCGAATAT
>CAYRFN010000309.1:0-1594 GCA_964423495.1 uncultured Desulfobacteraceae bacterium | reverse complement strand
GGCATAATGCTTGAGGTTGATGGTTTTGAGGTAATTGATTTGGGCCATGATGTCGAACCAAAAGCTTTCGTCAAAAAGGCTCAGGAAACCAATGCCGATATTATAGGGCTTTCCTCATTAATGACAACTACTTTGCCATTTCAGAGGGATGTTATCAGGCTTCTTATCGATCAGAACCTAAGGGAAAATTACAGGGTTATAGTTGGTGGAGGTACCACAAGTCCAGATTGGGCAAAGGAGATAGGGGCCGATGGTTATGGCAGGACCGGTCCTGACGCGGTGGATGTCGCGAATCAAGTCATAAAAGGCGATAAAAGAATTGGATCAACAATAACTGTAGGGGGTTAAAGATGATAGTTCCTTTTTTGGATATATTGGAGAGGGCTCACTCAGGTCCCGTGTATCCTAACGACAAATGGGATCGTGAGATTGTACCGCAAAAGGTTAAGCAAGCGCTTGCAAACCACGGTTTAACCAAGACGTATTCTCCAGATAGACCGATTAACACTGATGATGGGCTGGCGGACGAGTTTTACAGGGCTGGTTTTGAGCTTGCCGCAGAGACAGGTTTCCTATGTTCAACGACTGATAGGGCTGTAAAGTTCGATGAGGAGGAGCTAAGGGAGGCGATCAGGGGAGCCTCGCGGGAAGTTCATGTCGGCGGCGGCGCTGACCGAATGACGCTTAGGCCCAGGAGGCCCGAGGATTCTCAAGAAATTAAGGTGTTCTTTGGCCCATTTGGGAATGCGGTCTCAGAAGAACTTTGGATTCCAATTCATGAAAGTAGTATACAGCATAGGGAAATAGACTGCTTGATCCCTGGGAATCTATACACCATATATGGGAAGGAGGCGAGGGCGGGTACCCCGTATGAGACATTGATAGGCTACCATGAGGCATTCCTGACGAAGGAGGCGATGAGGAGGGTGGGGAGGCCCAACATGCCATCCTGCGGAGTAGACACCAGCCCCACAGAATATGGTGCACTGGGTGGTTTTGGGATGCCCGGCGGGTACAGCCCCGGTCAAACGATGTACCCAGTCCTACTTCCAGCGGAGCTGAAAATGGAATACTCCCAGCTTCATAAGGTAGCTCACGCCATTAATTGCAAAGCCATGGTCATCTCTGCACACTGGTCGATGATTGGGGGATTCGTTGGAGGTCCGGAAGGCGCTGCAGTCACCGCGATAGCAGCCGCTATTTTACAGATACCCGTGGTTCAATCCTCCTTGTTCTTCGGGGCTGCATTCGATGCAAGGTATAGCGGTAACAGCGGTCCTGAGGCGACATGGGCAAATAGCGTTTGTTGGCAGGCCCAAAGCAGACAAATGGGTAGGTTGAACTGGGGGGCGGAAAGTAACGTAGCTGGTGCGTGCACGGACATGATTCTCAAGGAAGTTACCGTATTGTCCTTAACGGGCGCAGTTTCTGGGATAGCCTTTACAGCAGGGGTCCGAACGGCCGGAGGGAAAGGCAAGAACAACAGCACGGGTTTAGAGAATTTATTCGGGGCAAAGGTTTGCAAAGCCGCTTGTGGGATGAGTAGAGAGGATGCAAATGATATCGTTAAACAACTCATACCAAAATACAAAGA
>CAYRFN010000308.1:0-3717 GCA_964423495.1 uncultured Desulfobacteraceae bacterium | reverse complement strand
TAAAATTCTATAAGTTATAGCTACCATAATTGCTTTTATTGGGGGTGAACATTCGCTAAAATGCTCAACAGAGATGCCATTACAACCGGTTGTGCGTGGGTGAATCTGGGCGCAATCATTGAGATGGCGTTGAACGGTGGCAGATTAAAGAAACATAATAATGGAAGGTTCGGAGTAAGCACCGGCGACCCGAGAACCTTTGTTAGTTTTGAAGACATATGGAAAGCTTTCTGCCTCCAAGCCGAAAACCTTATGAAGCATGTGTTCATACAACAATATGTGGCAGACAAGATGAAATCCCAGTTCGTTGCATCTCCGATGAATTCCATGCTCCACGATCTCTGCATGAAGGACTGTAAGGATATGCATGCCGGCCCCATAAAAGATGCAGTCTATTTAGGATTTTTCGATACAATCGGTTTCGGTACAGCAATCGACTCCCTGGCTGCAATGAAAAAGCTTATTTTTGATGACAAGAAACTGACACTGGATGAACTGTTGGATGCTCTTGATACCAACTTTGAAGGAAAAGAAGCGATAAGACAGATGTGCCTCAATGCGCCTAAGTACGGAAACAATGATCCTTATGCTGATTCTATCGGTCACGATATTGAAGAGCTTTTTGCCGAAATGGCTCATAAACACAAGACCGCCTTTGGGGGAGAATTGGATGTAAGGTACGTTACGATAACATCTCACGTTCCATTTGGGTCGATAGTAGGGGCAACACCGGATGGACGAAAGGCATACGAGGCGCTGTCAGAAGGTATAAGTCCATCCCAGGGAGTCGATAAGGATGGGCCGACCTCAAGCCTAAGTTCAGTTGCAAAAACAAAGTGTGCAGCTTATAAGGAGCGTGCTGCGAGACTGTTAAATATGAAATTAAGCCCAGCGGCCGTAGCTGGTCAAGAAGGCACAAAGAAATTGATGTCGCTGATCAGGACTGCTTGTGACATGAAAATGTGGCATCTTCAATTTAATATAATCAATAAGAGTACTTTAATTGCGGCACAAGAAGATCCGGAAAAATACAGGAATCTCTTGGTACGGGTTGCCGGATATAGCGCTTATTTTGTTGACCTTACACCGGAACTTCAAGATGAGATTATTAAGAGAACAGAGCACAGTTTTTAAAGGCTACTAATTAATTACGGCGATAGATTTTGGGTGTTGATAGCCTATGGAGTTCGTCTGAAGCTTTCCACAGGTTATTAGCTGAATTTTGCACGAATTTGGTAAAATCCGGTGCAAGAAATTTTTTGCACGCGCAATTTGATAAATATTAATGATGGGTTAGAAATCTCCAAAAATACCCGCTCCTGAGAGCCTCGATTTTACTGGCTTGCCAGAGCGCCGTTAGAGGCCTTGTCTAAAAGAGTTTTCGCAATTAGGTGAATATCCTTAGTTACCCATATGGTAAAACTAGCAATAATAGGCCTCGGAAAGTCATACTGCATTCATACCTTTATTCCGTGCAAGATTTAGGTATTAACACTTGGATTTTCTTGCGCCAATGTAGAACATGCTTGGGCATGATAGGATAGAGAGAAGAGTGAGCTGGACCCAAAGGCAAAATCACAAAGACGAAAATCTTGGGCTTGTTTTTGACGTACAAAAATTTTCGCTTCATGATGGGAATGGTATAAGGACATTGATTTTTCTTAAAGGATGCCCTCTAAGATGCTGGTGGTGTTCAAATCCTGAAGGGCAATCCTATTCTTTTGAGCTTGGATATAGAGCGGAAAAGTGCATTGGATTAGTTGAGTGTGGCAGATGTATGCTGGCATGTAAAGAGAAGGCCATTCAGAAGGGTGATGACGGCAAGGCAATGATCGAAAGGAGACTATGCAATAATTGTGGTCGGTGTGTCGATGATTGCCCTTCCAAAGCCATGACACTTTTTGGAGAATATATACATGTGGATGAAGCCTTAAAGGTCGTTGAAGAAGACAGCGGTTTTTATGCGCGATCAGGCGGAGGTTTGACTATTGGTGGCGGAGAGCCCTTATCACAAGCCAATTTTGTTGCCAGATTATTGCAGAAGGCTCAAAGCCGGGGATTAAATACAGCATTAGAAACCTCAGGCTATTGTAGTTGGAAAGACTTAGAAATCGTTTGTCGCTTTGCAAATCAGATTTTTTTTGATATCAAATCAATGGATTCATATAAGCATAAGACTTATACTGGTGTCACAAATGAGTTGATATTGGAGAATTTCCAAAAACTATGCAGAACATTCTCGGAAATTTCTATCGTCGTTCGAACGCCAGTTATTCCAGGATTTAGTGATTCCATAGAAGATATCAAGGTCATAGTGGATTTTCTCAACGAAATAGCAAGACCTACGAATTATGAACTTCTTCCCTACCACGGGTTTGGCGAACCCAAATATCACACATTGGGGAAGAAGTATCGATACCCTGATCTTAGGCCGCCAAGCGAAGAACATATGAATTCCTTAAGAGACGCTGTTTTTGGGACATGACCCATCTAGCCTATTTCCTAAGAGAAAATCCCAGGGCAAAGAAGGGGTATGCCATCTGCCGGTGCCCTCGCCCGGCGAAGCTTACAGAGTCGATTATGGCCCTCCCATGGCAATATTTGTAGTTGGGAATCGCTATACAATAACCCCCACCAACCCTGTTAGGCCAGTGCCGCCAACGATGCTTCCACCTACTTCATGTCCCGTATATATGCGGGCGACACCTCCGAGGACAGCAACAAGACCAATAATCAATCCGTAGTGCAATCCTAGCCGACTGTTCTTTATATCTAATCAATCACACTCTTCTGAAGCTCCTGGCGATGCCTCGCTTGGTTTTGAGCCATTTTGATAATTCTTTCGGCAGGATTAGGGACTATTTGACTGTATTGAGACAATACTGCAAGAGGCGGGATCGACCCTAAAAATGATTCGGCTCTTGTTTCTTAAGGTTGTTTTTCTGAAGATTTCTTTCTGGGGAGGGGGCAGGTTTTCCCTATCCACAATCAGTCTAAAGGTCATATGTCTCCGCCTCAAATTTTCGGCTGTGTCACGTTACCTCAGTCTGAACGTCAAGACATCATCATCTTCACCGCTATGTGAATAAGCGGTGATGACAATTTTCCTACCCGGTTGTATGGCGATGCCGTGAGCCCGATCTTCGCTATCCGCCAGACCGTTAAAGGTGAAGACGCCATTTTGAGCAAAACCCGTGTCCAGAACCCCGTGACTGTCATACCTGAGAACTATTGCATCGTCATTTGCACCGTTGTTGCTTGTCCCGGCGACGACGAGCTTGCCGTCTTGCTGTATTGCAACACCGAACACATAATCAAGAACAGCGGGTTGTCCCTGGTAGATCGCCACACCCCCGGATCCGAAACCGTCCTCGAGGGTTCCGTCCGTGTTGTATCTCAGAAGCAGGACGTGGTTCTTGGCGCCATCATAGGTTTATCCCACAATAATGATTCTGCCGTCGGCTTGAATGGCCGCTTCAATGCCCTTGTCGCCGTCATGGTAAGGACCGCTAAAAAGGACAAAGCCATCCGGATAGTTGAATGTCTGATCCACTTTTCCAAGAACCTCAGGCCCCGTAGGCATTGAACTGTCATCGCTGCACGAAACAAAACTCAATAGTGACACGATGATACCCGCCGAAACCTTTTTCATGATGCTCTCCTATTGACAGGGATGAGGAAGTGCCCCAAGAGCAGGGATTGGAAAATGGACCATGA
>CAYRFN010000307.1:0-3755 GCA_964423495.1 uncultured Desulfobacteraceae bacterium | reverse complement strand
GTTGACGTCTCGTTTTTGAAAAGAGAACCCCATGTTCTGCCATGGCTAAACTGCGTATTTCTTAAAAGAGAGTCCCATGTCCTTCTAAATGCGAAGCCTTTTGAACGTTACCAAATATTTAGCTTCTTCATCTTATTAATTTTCCAAAAGTTTTTCATTTTAAAACCCATGCGCCATTCAGAATATGTTGGGCCTATCATCGGTTAACATTAGCCCACCTGCTCATAGTTAAATCGTGATTTTATTGACAATATTTACTTGATGATTTTAAGCTGATGGATAAATATCAACATATTGTAATTGTCAAATAAAGTTTTACCTTTTGGAGGAACCCTATGAAAAAATTATTAATCATTATTATCCTGGCTGCCGCCCTTTTTGGCATAATGAATTTCCATATTATTCTTACCGACAAAGGCTTAAGTTTTTTGAAAAAGACCGAATTAACCTTTGATAGCACTTTTGTGGATGCCAGAGGACCAAAAAAACATAAACTTTTTACCAATCCTGCACTTGTTGGGGCCGGAATAAAAAAATTGCTTAAAGATCAAGGGATTACAATTGAGTAAGTGTCCTAATAATGAGCCTGAGGTCTGGGTTTTGAAGCATTCATGTTGATGAGATCGCATACGCAAGTGAGCCGGGATGGAGGACAAAAAATTATACATCTCATGGTAGGGCTTCCTGCAAGGGGAAAGTCTACGATCTCAGTCGGGCTTCGTGAGGTATTTAAAAAGTATTCTATAAGAACTCAGATTTATAACAACGGAGAATTGAGGAGAAAGTATCTCCCCGTCAAGGACACTTCAAACCATACCTTCTATAACCCTGAGAATAGTTCGGCCATGGAATTAAGAAAGCAAATTGCGCTAATAAATATGCAGAGAGCAAAGAATTTTCTTGGATCCCAGGGAGAGGTAGCAATCATCGATGCCACCAATGCCAGCCAGGAGAGAAGAACTCTGATCGAAGAGACCCTTAATGATCACCCTATCCTGTATATTGAATGCATCAACAATGACAAAGAAATCCTTGAGTTAAGCATTGTGCAAAAGACAAAATTGCCTGAGTTTTATCATCTCGATACTGATACTGCGGTGGAGAACTTCAAGCAAAGAATCAAGTATTATGAGATGATTTATCATCCGATCCAAGAGGAAAAGAATTTCATAAAAGTAGACTCTCTCAATAATAAGATACTTGGGGAAAATTTGAGTAGGCCTATTGAACATTACTCGCTTATTAGGGACTTCTTGGTATCCGATATCGTAAAGAATCTATACCTAATCCGCCATACTGAGACTTATTTTAACTTGGAAGACCGTATCGGCGGTGACCCCGAGCTTACGGAGACAGGTAAGCTCCAGGCAGAGGCCCTGGGACGATTCTTTAAGAAGAAAAAGATCGCCTTGATCTTTACCTGTGAGATGAAGCGAACTATTCAGACAGCTCAGCACATATGCGAGGACTTGAATGACTGCATGATCGTTCCGCTCAAAGAATTTAATGAGATCAATGCCGGAATCTGTGAGTGTATGACTTACGAAGAAATACGAGAAAAAATGCCCCAGGTTTATTTCGCACGCAAGGAGGACAAGTACAATTATGTCTATCCCAAAGGCGAAAGTTATGCCACTATGAAAGAGCGGATAGAAAGAGGTATAAAAAAGGCATTCTACTTAAACAGAGACTCGGCAAACATCATGATCATTGGTCACCGTGCAGCTAATAGATTAATCCTCGCTCATTTCCTCTACAGAAGGGATGAAGATGTGCCATATATTCATATCCCACAGGACAAATTTTACCATATCACCGCAATGCATGATAAGAAGATGTTTCATTTGAAAAAATATCAATAGAAGCCGGAGACTCTGACAACTCTTTTTTGACAGAAAACTCCATGTTATTTAGATAATGCCGTATGAAAGCCAGTTTTATTAAATCTTTTCACTTTTCTTGCATAGATTTTTTTTAATAAAAAAAGGATCATTGATAAAAATAAAAGGGGTAATCCATGTCAGTTAAAATAGCGATTTTAACGGGTGGTGGAGACTGTCCAGGTCTGAACGGAGCGATCAAATGGGTTACAAAAACGGCCCTGGATCCTCTTATGGAAAAGAAACGATCTATAAAATTCGAAGTGATGGGAATACGAGAAGGATGGAAGGGCTTGATTGAGGTCAACCCGGATGATCCCAATAGTTACAATAAGCACATAAAGCATCTTGACGAGGAGGTCGTAAGAGCTTGGGATCGTTCTGGAGGGACAAATATCGGGACATCAAGAACCAACCCCTTTAATCCCAAGAATGATCGCTCGGAAAAATTAATCGAAAATATAAAAAAAATCGGGATTGAAGTCATCGTTGCCATCGGCGGTGAAGACACCCTCGGGGTTGCACATAAATTACACAAGCAGGGAATAAAGACAATTGGAATTCCCAAGACCATTGATGCCGATCTTGTCGGTACTGACTATTCCCTTGGGTTTGATTCTGCAGTTAATATTATCATGGAGGAGATTGATCGATTGCGTACCACGGCAGGAGCCCACAACAGGATCTTCGTTGTGGAGACCATGGGCAGGCATGCCGGCTGGCTTGCCTTGCAAGGCGGGGAATGCAGTGGTGCATATATTATCCTCATACCTGAGCACCCATTTGACATGGACCGTGTCTGTGAACTGTTACTTGAACGGAAGGGCAGGGAGGTTCAGTACAGCATCGTTGTTGTTTCTGAAGGTGCAAGGCCTGTCGGAAAAAAAGAATTTTACAAAGATGATAAACTCGATGATTTCGGGCACGGGTCTCTCGGGGGCATCGCTGCATATATCGCAGATGAGATAGAAAAGCAAACGGGATTCGAGGCCCGTTATGTCATTCTGAGTCATCTCCAGAGAGGAGGATCACCTTCCGCCCAAGACCGTCTCATGGCGAGGTGGTTCGGAATTGCTGCGGTTGACATGATTCTGAACGAGGATTTTGGAAGGATGGCAAGTTTCTTACAAGGAGGGATCACATCAGTCCCGCTCAAGGAGGTAATCGACAAGCTTAGGTTGGTAGATATCGACAGGCATTACGATATCATGAGGTACAACGGAAGACGGACAATTCTTTAGCAGCGAGGACCTTTCCCCGGATACTGTCCTAACCTTGATATCGGTATAAGCTATACTGATATCTCTATTGGGGGCATCGGGTGTATGGAAGCGGATCCCGGAAGATGGGTTTGTTGTTTGACAAAATAAGGGGCCTTTGGGCAACAGGTACAGTAGGAGGATGTAGATTGTGAGTGAAGAAGAAATAAAGAAAAGGACTAAGGAAACTGCAAAGAAACTTTTTGGAAAAGGTATCCAGATGGACCCCCCATATCTGATGTGGAAGGAATTCGACAGGGATTTGGCTAATGATTTCTCGAAGTTTATAACTGGTAATCTCTATTCCCGAACTGTCCTTACGCTAACAGAGAGGCAGATGGTTACGTGCGCCATACTTGCAGCGACCCATGCCAGCGATGAGCTGAAGCTCCATGTAAATGCAGCCTTGAATGTGGGTTGTGACCCAAAAAAACTTGCGGAAATATTTTTCCAAGTTGCTACCTATGCAGGGATGCCCGCTGTTAATCAAGCTCTTTCGATTTACCGGGACGTACTCAAGGAGAGGGGAGAATGGCCGATTCAGACAGAAGGTTAAAGATGCCGACGCGTTTCTGATACAATGTCTCAAACTAAGAAATCATTACACTACAGGCGG
>CAYRFN010000306.1:0-3767 GCA_964423495.1 uncultured Desulfobacteraceae bacterium | reverse complement strand
CTCATCGTAAAAAGAGACTGCGGCTTATAACTTAAGTAACGTTGTAGTACTAGATACCTTCAAAGAATCTATTGTTGCTGTACTGACCGAACGTGATCCCTCTTTTGATCTCCCCGCTGAAGAACGCTATGCGGCGAGCATTCATGGAAAAGTGATGACCCACTCGCCATCTCTGCGAAAAGGCATGACTGAAGGTCTAGCCTTACTCGGCAGCAGACCTGGCGAGTTAATCAACTGCTCACAGGGCAAGGCAGAAGCCACGGCTGTTCTCGCTATCCGTGAAATCTTCACTAATGCAGATTGGTTACTGTGGGGCAGCTTGAACAGCATGCTTCCCATATTGGCAGAGGCCGCACCGAATGAATTTCTCAATGCAGCAGAAAGTGCGTTGCGTTTATCTCCTTGCCCATTTGATGAGCTTTTCTCCCAGGAAGGTGATGGCATCACTGGCAGTAACTATATGACCGGCCTGCTTTGGGCGCTGGAAGGGCTCGCATGGGACGAGAAATACCTGGTCCGTGTTTGTCTTGTTCTTGGAGAACTCGCCAGCCATGATCCTGGCGGTAAATGGGCAAACCGACCTGCAAACTCGCTATCAACTATCTTGCTGCCATGGCTCCCGCAAACCATAGCGCCAATTGAAAAGCGCAAGGTTGCAGTTCAGACGCTCCACAGAGAGCTGCCAGATATCGCTTGGAGACTTATCATCAGCCTGTTGCCCAATCAGCATCAGATGTCAACGGGTTCACATAAGCCGTCATGGCGCAAAACCATACCGGATGATTGGGAAAAAGGTGTTACTCAGGAGGAATATTGGGAGCAAGTCTCGTTTTATGCCGAACTCGCTGTTTCAATGCCAACTCAGGATATTGCCAAGCTCAGTGAACTTGTTGAACATTTCGATAAACTTCCCAAGCCATCTTTTGATAAGTTGCTTGAGATATTGTCGTCGGATGCAGTTACCAGCCTGCCCGAAGATGAGCGTTTAAATCTTTGGGACAGACTCACGAAATTCACCTCTAAGCACAGGCGTTTTCCTGATGCAAAATGGGCACTGGACCCGGTCCTGCTATCTGCCATTGAGAATGTCTCAAACAAGCTTGCCCCATCGAACCCTTTGAATCTATATCAACATTTATTCTCTGATCGCGACTTTGACCTATATGAAGAAAAAGGGAACTGGGAGGAGCAAAGAAAGAAACTTGATGAGCGACGCCAAAAAGCTGTACGTGAAATTTTGGATCATGGTGGAATCGATTCGTTAATCGGATTCGCCGAGGCTGTCAAAGCGCCTGTTCAAGTTGGGCATTCTCTCGGGTGTATCGCTAATTCAGAAATCGATAAGGTTCTACTGCCAACATATCTTAGTTCCGAAAACCGGAAGCTCTCATACTTCGCAAGCGGGTATATCTGGAGCCGTCACTATACCTCCAATGGCTGGTCATGGGCAGATGGGTTAGACAAAGCGAGCTGGAGCCCCGCTCAAATTGGCCAATTTCTAAGCTATCTACCGTTCACAAAGGAGGCTTGGGATCGCGCTGCGGAATGGCTGGGGGAATCGGAAGGTGAATATTGGGTAAAAACCAATGCAAACCCATACCAGACAGACGGTGACATGGGCATCGCCATAGACAGGTTGATTGAGCATGGTAGGCCCCATGCTGCGATCGACTGTATAGATAGAATGCGCCACGACAAGCATCCCATCGATGTGACCCGAAGCGTAAATGCCCTTATGTCGGCCCTATCCTCAAAAGAGCCATCCTATTCAATGGATGCGAATCACATTGTAGAGCTCATCAAGGCTCTGCAAGACAACTCCGGGGTAAATCCGGATGATCTTTTCCGTGTTGAGTGGGCTTACCTTCCGTTACTGGATCGCCATCGTGGCGCTTCCCCAAGACTGATAGAGAATCGCCTTGCTAGCGACCCTGAATTCTTCTGCGAAGTCATCCGATTGATTTATCGGTCGAAGAAAAGCGATGGCAACGCCAATGAACCATCCGAAAAGATGAAAACGATTGCAACGAATGCATGGCGTTTGCTCCATGAGTGGCGAACACCACCGGGAACGCAAGCTGATGGCAGCTTCAATGATGAAGAATTTTCCAATTGGCTAAATCGTGTGAAAGAGATTTGCGCCGAGTCGGGACATCTAGAAGTCGCACTTATACAAATTGGACAGGTGCTTATTCATTGCCCTACTGACAAAAATGGGTTGTGGATCAATTGCATGGTAGCCGATGCACTAAATGCTCGAGATGCAGAGGATATACGGGATGGATTCAGAACAGGAATTTTTAACTCACGCGGAGTGCATTCCGTTGATCCTACTGGAAAGCCGGAACGGGAACTTGCTGAAAAGTACAGAACATTGGCCGATGAGGTCGAGAATGCAGGATATCAGCGCTTCGCTGTAATGCTCAGAAGCCTGTCGCAATCTTATGACCGTGAAGCCGAGCGAATCGTTACAGAGCATAAAAGGGATGATAGGGACAACGAATGATAGAACCTACCGGACCGTAGTCGGGTAGTGAATGTTCACCCACAGTTCTTTGACAGATAGAAGCCCTTGCTCGATAAGCCATTGATTGGTCATGCCGGTCTGGGTAGCCAAGATTCGTGCACACCGCCAAGGACCTTTCCGGCTAAAGCACATGGGAATGGCCACTCCAGGGTGTGTACCGAGCTTGAGGAGATTGCGCACCCTGGTGCGAAACCTGCGCCACTGTTTCCAGTAACACATCCGCACTCGCCTTCGTAACCAGTGATCTATCTCCGGGATCGGTCTGTAATACTCCGAGATGCCGAAATAGTTCATCCAGCTGCGAAGGTGCTCGGCGAGCTTTTCCATCCTATAGCTCATAGTGACGAACCAGCTTCTCCCGGTCAACTTCTTCAGTCTCCGCTTGAATTCTCGGAAGGCCTTTTCAGACCACCGAATCTTGGTTCCCTTGAAGGTAAAGCCAAGGAAGTCGATTTTATAAAAGGGGAATTACTTTTGGTTATGTTATTTGTATAATATGCCAAGACAATCGCGAATAGATGCCCCGGGAGCCCTGCATCACATTATCGCCAGAGGGAATGAGAAACGAAAGATATTTGAAGACAAACTGTGAACCAAGGGGACGATGATAAACAAGTAAATATATACTAACTGAATTACTATTCTAACAGGGAGGAGTGGCCGGCAAAAATGTGATTTACTAATTTTTTATTTTTTTACCAGCGAACACAATATTGGCTTCACCATCCTTCAAATCATCCCGCAGGTCATTCCGTGATATCGCACATATCTTTTAATCCATTCGCAGTATGCCCACTCCGTGTGGATCGAGTAGTGGCGCAACCGCATAATTTCACTTGTTTTATCCAGCAATTTACGGTTTATTGATCTTGACATATATTTCTTCCGTAGGTTACCATACTAACGTAATAGATTGCTAATAGAGGAAGGGCAAATTTACCAGAAAATTCATCCAATATCAACTTATCAGGGCATATCGGCGTGATAATCAATGGTTGGCTTTTAAATAGCAATTATACAGAGAAGTGGGTATAGGATTAAAAAATGCAGAAAAATTTTGATGATATCGAGAAACATGTTGCTCAGGCTGTATCTTATTATTGGCTTACTCGAAAAGCACAAAAGGACAAGCAAAAGAGGAGTGGGGTATCTGATGCAGGGTTGAGAAGTGCGGTGACTGGCGGTGCTCAAATGGATGGCTTTATCCGTCTTTTCACTGAAATAATTGTTGAGGCGGGAA
>CAYRFN010000305.1:0-3770 GCA_964423495.1 uncultured Desulfobacteraceae bacterium | reverse complement strand
CAAATAACCAGCAACCAATATTTCGTTTTCTGAAAAGAGAGCCCCATGTCCTGCCATAGCTAAACTGCGAATTTCTTAAAAGAAGGTCCCATGTCCTTCAAAATGCGAAGCCTTTTGAACGTTACCAAAACATTTCTCTGGTTCAAAGGATCAGGTGGCAGAACTGAAGAAAAAAGCTGGAAGACGATAGAGGGTGAGGCTTTTTGTTGACAACCGGAATCCCATTAGCTAATGTCCCAACAATAACCCAAAAGGTAAGATGATCCTTGGTCGTTGAGGACACCTAACCAGTGATTGTTCTTTAAAATAGATGGAGTAAGGTATTCTTTTCGTGTGGCACCGCCTGGATCGTTGTTTAACTGGCTGACCGGGACGGTCTCGGTATTCAGGATTTTCATAAGTAAAGGAAGGCCAAGTTGTAGGTCTTCTAATGAAATATGTATATGTGAGTATGTAAACAGGTCCTTTGGTTCCACCGAAGGACCTTTTCATTTTGAAAGAACTATTTGACGTAGAGAAAGGAGGATAAGATGGATAGAAAGAAAGTCACTATCGCTGATTTGCAGCAGAAGAAAGAAGCAGGTCGAAAAATTACAATGATGACGGCCTATGATTATCCTACCGCCAGCTTTGTGGATCAGGCCGGCATTGATACTATACTGGTGGGGGATTCTTTGGGAATGGTAATGCTTGGCTATGATTCCACAGTCCCTGTGACAATGGACGAAATGATACATCATTGTAAGGCGGTTTGCCGGGGAGCGGAATTCAGTTTTATAATAGGCGACATGCCTTTCATGTCTTATCAGGTCAATATTGAGAAGGCCATAGAAAATGCCGGTCGTTTTATAAAGGAAGCCGGATGTGACTGTATAAAACTGGAAGGCGGGAGCGAAATGTCCTATGTGGTCAAGGCCATCGTTAATGCTGGCATTCCTGTCTGTGCCCATATTGGGCTCACCCCGCAGACTGCTACGAAGTTGAGTGGGTTTAAGGTCCAGGGCAAAGATGCGGAAAGCGCCAAGAAAATGATCAAATCGGCAAAGGATTTGGAAGAAGCCGGTGCCTTTATGATTGTAATGGAGTGTATACCGGACCTCCTGGCTGCCAAGATTACTACGGAGTTGAGTATTCCCACTATTGGCATTGGCGCGGGCAAAGACTGCGATGGGCAGGTCCTGGTTTATCACGATCTGGTAGGCCTTTTTGAGCGTTTTACTCCAAAATTTGTAAAACAATATATCAATCTTGGCCCAAAAATACGGGAGGCGCTTATTCAATACAGAGAAGAGGTGGAAGCAGGGGCCTTTCCGGGACCAGAGCATAGTTTTGCAATGAAAGCGGAAGAGGCGGAAAAGATATAAATGAACTGTCAGCCCTCAGCCAACGAGAAGTTGGCATTCGGCAAATGAATATTTAACAGCCTGATATAATGGAGAAATCGGATGAATTTTTTAATCGTAGGTCCGGGTGCTATGGGGTGTCTTTTTGCGGCACTTCTGAAAAAGGCAGGTCATGATGCGACCCTGCTTGATTACAGGCAGGATAGATCCGATTTTATCAATAAGCAAGGGATCAGAGTGGAAGGCGTAACCGGTGAATACAGTGTCCATGTCCCCGCGGTCACGGGTGAGGTTTCCATAACAACGGAAGTGGTCCTAATATGCGTTAAGGCCAACCAAACCCGTAAAACAGCGGAAGACCTCCGGAGCTGGATAGGTAATGAAGCCAGCGTCCTTACGCTTCAAAACGGCTTAGGAAATGTGGAGATACTTGGGGAGGTATTGGGAAATAACAGGATCTTAGGTGGTGTGACCTCTGAGGGAGCCACACTCTTGGGGCCTGGCAATGTCAGACATGCTGGAAAAGGAGAAACAATTATTGGCCCTGAAGGATCCCACGAAGGCCCAGTAGCAAAAATCGCTTCTGTCTTTAATGCCGCCGGTTTTGATACAAAAACCGTAAAGGAGGTAAATGATATAATCTGGGGGAAATTGGTGATCAATGTAGGTATCAATGCATTGACTGCAATCACCAGGCTTAAAAACGGCCTCCTGCCTGATATAGAGGGAACCAAAAAAATTATGGAGCAATCGGTCAAAGAGGCTGTGAACGTTGCCCAATTAAAAGGTGTTTGCCTTCCTTATCCGGATCCATATGAGAGGGTTCTTCAAGTGTGTCATGCAACGGCCGACAATGTTGCCTCGATGCTCCAGGATGTACTAAAGAAGAGGGCTACCGAAGTCGAATATATAAATGGCGCCATTGTACGGGAAGCTGAGGTCCTGGGAACCTCTGCCCCTGTGAACCATACACTGACCAACCTTGTCCAGGCCATCCAGGAAACCTACGAAGAACAACTGTGAAATAAGGACAATCCTATATTTACCTAATAAAGCAAAAAAAATAAAGAACAGTTCCGGTTGCAATGTTTTGAACCAATCTGCTTGATATTTGAGACTTAGGATTATATCCTAAACCTATATGTAAGAACACAGAAGGAGGCAGCTATGCCGGGTTTTGAAATCTTTGGAGCAGAAGAGAGAAAAGAGGTACAGGATGTCCTAAAGACTGGGGTCCTTTTCCGCTATGGGTTTGATCAGGCACGCAATGATCACTGGAAGGCAAGAACTTTTGAGGCTGAGCTGGCAAAAAGGCTTTCAGTTAAATACTGCCATCTCTGTTCCAGTGGTACGGCTGCTCTGAGTATTGCACTGGCAGCATGTGGAATCGGCGCTGGAGACGAAGTAATCGTTCCGCCCTTTACCTTTATCGCCACCATAGAGAGCGTACTCGCGGCAGGTGCTATACCGGTCTTTGCTGAGATCGACGAGACCCTCTGCTTGGATCCTGATGCGGTTAAGGCGGCCATCACTTCAAGGACCCGGGCGGTTCTCCCTGTTCACATGTGTGGATCCATGGCCCAGATCAACGTGCTTAAACAGCTTTGTGAGGAAAATGGGCTAATGCTGATCGAAGATGTGTGCCAGTCCTTAGGGGCTTCTTACAAGGGGCAGGCTTTAGGCACGTTTGGGCAGATGGGATGCTTTTCGTTCGATCCGGTCAAGACTATTACCTGTGGGGAAGGGGGAGCGGTTGTTACTAATAAAGAAACTTATTATAGGCGCAGTGATCAATATGCTGATCACGGTCACGATCATATTGGAAATGATCGCGGGCTGGAGGGGCATCCGATCCTTGGAACCAATTTCCGGATAAGTGAACTGAATGCGGCCGTGGGACTGGCTCAGCTAAGAAAACTCGACACAATTTTGAAAACCCAGAGGGAAAATAAAGAGATCCTCAAAGAGGCCTTTTCACAGTTTTCGGAGGTGTCATTTCGGAGGATACCTGATCCAGGCGGAGATTCGGCGACCTTCCTATCTTTTTTCCTTCCTGATGAAGAGAGAACAAAAAATGTGGCGCATAGTCTTGGTGAGACTGGTGTAGATGGCTGTTTTTACTGGTATGACAACAACTGGCATTACATCCGCCAGTGGCAGCATCTAAAGAAACTTGAAGCAGCAGCAAAACTTCCTATAGAACTCATGGAGAATATGCCTGACTACGAGGCCATATACCTACCTCAAACAGATCGTATTATGGGAAGGGTGATCTCCATGCAAATCAAGCTGTCTTGGACAGAGGAAGATATCTCGCAGCGTATAGACAAAATAGCAGATGTTTTGAATAAAGAAAGTTTGTAACTGTTTGATAACGTTCAAAAGTGTTTACATTCAGTTTGTACTTAGACAGTTTATGTGCCTTTC
>CAYRFN010000304.1:0-3788 GCA_964423495.1 uncultured Desulfobacteraceae bacterium | reverse complement strand
GTGTTTTTTGCTACATGACCCTTTTCGCACTGCAATAGAATGACAAAAAAAGATTTCAAATGAAAAAAGGAGAACATAATGATGAAAAGGAAGCTGTTTTTTGTTCTAATTGTGTGCTTGCTTGGGAGCTTTGTATCATCCGCCTTTGCAGCCAGCACCTTCAAGCGAGTCGGTGTAAATCCTTTTTACCGTCCACCTTTGACTTCCGAGGCCGACCTTAGAGCGCTTGTAAAAAGCCGAATCACCCATATAAGAACAGGCTTTGCCAAGGCAGGTTATCCCAATCTATACCGAGCTTTTTCTGAGCAATTTCTCTCCGCAACAATCGATTCCATCAAAGTCTCCCCCGGGGAAACCTTCAGGTGGATGTTATTCAGAAAGAAGGGTAGCGGGCCGGTCATCGTTACCAAAGACGCGACCTGGGGAGGCGCCGGACCATTGTACGCCTACCGTTTTTACATCAACAGCAAAGGTAAGCGGTATGAGTTTGCCGTCCTTAATGCATGCGGCAACTTTGCGCTAAAAAACATTACCGAGATTCCTGCACCGATGCCCGTCACCCCGGAAAAAGCAGCAGCTGTACCTCCTGCACCGATGCCCGCCACCCCGGAAAAAACAGCGGCTGGTTCTGCGGCCTCAATGTCCACCGCCAAATTTCCAGGGGGTCCCGTAGCGGATGCCGGCTTCTCCTACCAGTTTGACCCTGCCAGCTATCTGTTTGCCCGTGTGGGCAATGAAATACCCCTATACGACAAGCTCAGCCTGATAGCATTCGTGGGCGGTTCCTTTCGCATCCACGGTAAGGATGGTGGAAGCGCTTTCATCGCCGATGCCATACTGGATTACCATTGGTGGAACAGACTATCCTTCGGATTGGGTGCCGGGTACTGGTCCGGCAACGACGGCCAGATGGATCTGATAGCAAACCTGGGCTTCCTCGTGTATGGGAAACCGAACAGCTTTAATAGCACGCTTTTCCTTGAAGCCCGTTCCGAAATTGGCGAGTTGGGCAACCTGCATGATCAGTGTCGCTTCAGCCTGGGCATGAGATTCAGGTTCTAGTGTCCGGGAATGCCTGTCTATCGTTGTGGAACGACGTCTACAATTGGATGATGTTTTGAACTGCCTTACCGTGTATGTTTTAGGGACATCCTATATTGCCCCTGTCAAGAAAAAAGTAAAGGGGTCAAGTCTGCCGTTGACTCTTGTGTGTTTTTGGGACATTTTTGAATTTGATGAAATATTATGATCTTGATAGAGACATTTTAGAAGTTGCGAGGCACGTTGGTGTTTGTACCTTATTTAAAATGCTTAGCAGTGAAGTAGTTTAGTTCATCAAATTCAAGAATGTCCCAAAAGACACTGAAGGGGGAAATTGAGATGTATTCTTATGAACGAGATATTAAGAAAAACCTCGAAATAGTTAAAACTAAACAACTACTCAAAACAAAGATTGTAGCAACTATTGGCAAGCCACGAGGGAATATTTTTTCTCCCAAAGAGGAATTTATAGAAGACGGGTTGATAAAGGAAGTAGGCCCTTAAAATTCTAAATCTTGTTTTGATGAGCATAAGTGAATCTTATCCTCGCCACAAAAGGCTGTCAAGGTATTTTGGAATCTCCGTACCCAAAAATGAAAGCCTTACTCGCCTATGAAATGATAACATTGACATTACGGTATTAATTTTATAACCTGTTATTGTACTGAAACAAGCTCGTTTTGGTGGTTATTTACTGAAGTAAAGCATTTTGATAATCTTTCTCACGGTCCTTATTAATTTGAAATACACAAATAAACATTTATGAGTTTTACTGAAAGGAGATCCCGCGAGATGAAGAGATGTGTAGTGCTAGTTGTTGTTTTGGCTACTTTCCTGATCGGATGTGTCACGGCGCCCGTTAGCCGGATTGATGTTTCAGATCTGGTGGGAAAATGGCGGGGCCCGATGACTGTTTCCCGTTACCACGAAACCGGCCACCAAAGCACCTACCGTCCATCGGCCGAACTTGAAATATACAATCCTGGGCTGAGAGGCAAGTTTACACTCCTGCTGAGTGAGAATGAAAGCAAATCGTATTCCTTTAGGGGCCGTATCGAGGGCGATAAGCTTGTGGCACATTGGAAAGGTGGCAATTGGATCAAGCTGAAACTTAAAGAAAGAGACGGCAAATTGCGGCTCGAGGGCGACTATGAGTTTAGATCGGTGGGCGGACTTATCGTGTTGCACAAGACGCCCTGAGTAACTGCCCATCCCGCCTTCACGCGCCGGTTCCAAATATATTGTCATCCTATACATGAACCAAAGTGTCAGGTCTCAACATTTGACATACACAAGAAATAAGAATGTTGATTGTTGAGACCTGACAACTATTTCTTTCGCGTCACCTACGACTCAACTCCACATTATCTGTATCAAACCCTAACTTAATGAGGAACGATTATGAAAACTTTGACTTTGACTATAAGCATTCTCATCTTTATCAGTTGTGTATCGTCAGCTAGTTCAAAAGATAATATGAAAAGCTATCCTTTTTCTTTTGAAGAATTATTATCCGCTGAAAAAGTCTTTACACCATCATTGCAATATATAGAAGCCAGTGACAATACAAAGCTCGCATATAGAGAATATGTACCAAAATAAATTACGGCTGTACTGCTTTTTTATCATGGTGGGGGCGCACATAGTGGTGCTGCCAGTGGTTATGAGCATATTGGAAATGGATTGAGTAATCGTTTTAATATCGCTGTATTTACCCCGGATATTAGGGGACACGGTGATTCAGGTGGAGAAAAGGGAGACGCTCCAAGCCCGGAGCAAGTTTTTAATGATGTTGGAGTTTTCATTCGACATATAAGAATGAAGTACCCCGGAAAAGCTTTATTCCTTGGGGGCCATTCATCGGGCGCCGGATTAATATTGAATTATTCAAATATCAAGATACGAGAAAAAGTACAAGGGTATCTATTCCTTTCTCCTCAACTTGGCTTTCGCTCCAAAACTGAAAGGGAGAATAACCCGAACCCCTTTGCCACTGTAAAAACCAACCTTTTTGTAGAAAACGTAAGGTTTGGAACGCATGAAAATTCTAAGGCAGTATTTTTTAATTATCCTGAAGAGATTTTGAAAAAAGATTCAAAATTAATTACTGCAATTACTGTGAATATGGCAAATGCTATCACTCCAACTTCACCAGCAAAGCAACTTCAAGATCTGAACCTACCTTTAGCAGTATGGATTGGAAAAGAAGATGAATTATTGGATGCAGTTAAAGTTACCTCTTTTGTTAAAGAGAATAATCCAAAATCTTTTATAAAAATTGTGGAAAGAGAAAAACATCTTTCAATATTATTAACTGCTTCGAATCATATAGGCTCTTGGATACATGATATTGTTCAATAAAGTTGAGCATCTTTTTTATCTGACAATTTTGGATTCAACGTCAGAGCCAAGTCCGTAAAAGAGCAAAGCATCTCCATCCTTTCTGAAATGGACAGGGATTTGAACCATTGGGCTTTTGCTTCGATATTTTCTTCTTTGCGATCATGAGATATCGTTCTATCCATACTTTATACCTATCGTCTTGATCAAGTTAATCAAACTCATTACGGCTTAGCGGAGAGATATATGGGTTACTTAGTCAGAGTGAGGTATATTATGGGTCAAAAATCAAATAAAGTCAGTAGATTTTAGGAGAGATATCGTGATGCAGCTCTCAGTTCTCTAATCCCTGAAACAGATGTTCACCCCTGCATAATTAGTTAACTTATTGATATAACAGAGGATGA
>CAYRFN010000303.1:0-3853 GCA_964423495.1 uncultured Desulfobacteraceae bacterium | reverse complement strand
AAGCAATCCCCCTATAGCAAATCCTGTGCCAAACATTTAAGCGGGCTTCTTGAACCATGGATTAGTCCCGAGTCTCGTTCCTCGACTCGGGACTAATCCTTTATTTGTTAGATGTTTATTCAAAAAAATTTTTTTCAATAATACGAACACTAACTTTTTTATAATGCTTAGGGTCAAATAGTGGACACCAATCGCAACCTTTTTCTACTGCTGCAGCTTGAATTTGATCTTCTTGACTTGAGGGGTGTTCTTTTTGAAAGTTCACATATGGCTTTAAGTAACTACATGGAAAGATATACCTTCCAAGCTCAATTGCTTGCTTAGGCATAGAAGGCTTGTCATTAATACGGATTGCAAATGATAATCCACCGGTAGTTGGTATTTCTGCATATGGATCGTCAATAACAATGTGGCAATGAGCTCTCCAATCCTTGCATGCAGATGCTTCTAAATAACAGCCAATAACCATTGTCGCTTCCCATATATTTTGGATTATTTTTCCTCCAGAATATATCTGCACTCCTTTCCATCCAGAAACATAATTCATTAGAGCCTGGGCTCTGCCAGCTTCTTCTCGTGTTTTCCCGAAAACAACAAAATGCACAGGTTTGTTGCCTACGATAATTTCATCATAGTAATTTGCGCCTTTAGCAATATTAACAGCCAGTGGATATGACTTTGACGTACTTTTTGGAAACGACACCACCAACAAATTCTCAAGTGAGGCAGTCAATGGATCGGATATTTTTGTAATTTCCTTTGTCATTTTTATTCGACATGTTGCCGCTAACCAGTTAGTAGATAGTTCCTATATAATCTTTCAGATATAGAATCCTTGAAGAAAAAAATACAGATCTCATAAATTTTCTAAACTGTATAACTCCACAAATTGAATTTTTTACAGAATACTGGATAATTCTTATGAAAGTAATCATTTCCTAAAAGGCTGTATGACTTTTGCCAAACTTTCAGATCCTTGTAATTCTTAAGCATTTCACTAGAATCCTTGACCCCTCGATCCCCTGAATCCTTATGGAAATCACCAATATTGAGCTATTAATTCTTGATCTTGAACATATATTAATATAACATAATTTTGATAAAAGCGCTATAATTTTAGGTTCTTCTCCCAATTAGTTGGGAGGAAGTGGCCAAGGATTCAAGTGTATATTTTTTAATGATTTTATTAAGAATTTAAGGTTCTTTAAGTACAATAACTTTAACGATAAAATAAATCCAAAAGGCGTATAAAATGCCAAGGGTATAAAATGGAGATACACAATGGATGACTTGATTGCAAAAGGCGCTGAGATGATAAAGGAAGCTCAAAAGATATTGGTGTTTACAGGGGCAGGTCTGAGCACGGAATCCGGTATCCCTGATTTCAGAAGCCCTGGCGGCGTTTGGGACAAGTATGACCCATCGGATTTCTATTTTCAAAATTTCATATCTAATGAAAAATCAAGGGAAAAATATTGGCGGATGAGCACAGAATTCTATGATACCATGAAAGACGCTGCTCCTAACCCCGCCCATCTTGCTATCAAAACCCTTGAAGATATAGGAAAGCTCTTGGCCGTTGTCACTCAAAACATTGATCATCTGCATTTTAAAGCAGGAAATTCGCCGGACAAGATTATTGAACTACACGGCATGGCATTCTCGGTTTCCTGTCTGAGTTGCGGGAAAAAGTATGACAGGGATAAAATTCAAGAACGGATAAATTCCGGCGTGAGGGTACCCTATTGCGACGATTGCTCCGGCATTCTTAAACCTGATACCATATCCTTTGGCCAGGCCATGCCTGAAGATAAAGTTGCACAGGCAAATAAATGTGCCAGTGAATGCGACCTATGTATTGTTTTGGGCTCTTCGCTTGTGGTTTATCCTGCGGCTTCCGTACCGGTCCGTGCTGTTCAAAACGGTGCAAAACTTATTATCATAAATCGTGATGAAACCCCCATTGATTCCGATGCTGATCTGGTAATACACGAATCTGTATCCAAGGCCTTGGGACAGATGATTAGTACCTGAATCTTGCATAAACAATCTTGAATGGGTTTTAAAACGACTAAAAATCAGTAACTTATACGATATTTTATAGATAACGAGAAATACCAATTGAGTACTTATAAACTTAGCACTAAATATTCAAGATTATTTACCCTTCGGGAGCGCCGATTTTACCGAATCTACTGCGTTATCAAGCGCTTGCGGTAAAGTACTACAGCTGCACACTTGATGCCTTGTATCTCCCCGAAGGGCCGGGATCTTACGATCGGCAAACTCGGCGCTTGCAAAATTCAGATAGTACATAAACATCTATAAAGGTGTCAGGGATCAAGAGAAAAATTTTAAGGAGAAAGTCATGTTGCGAATTGGATTTGTTGGATGGAGAGGAATGGTTGGCTCAGTTCTTATGGGAAGGATGAGGGATGAGCAGGACTTTAAGGGGTTTGAACCTACCTTTTTCAGCACATCAAATGTCGGTGGAAAAGGGCCTGATGTAGGACTTGAAATTCCTCCGCTCAAGGATGCATATGACATTGGTTTTCTTTCCTCATTTGACATTATTGTTTCGTGTCAGGGCGGTGACTATACAAAGAAGGTATATCCTGAAGTCCGCAATCAGGGGTGGAAAGGATATTGGATTGATTCTGCATCCACCCTTAGGATGAATGATGACAGCATTATTGTTCTTGATCCTGTTAACAGATCAGTCATCGACTCCGGGCTATCCTCCGGTATCAAGACATACATAGGAGGCAATTGTACGGTCAGCCTGATGCTTATGGCGCTTTCAGGTCTATTTTCCGAAGGTATTGTTGAATGGATGTCTTCCATGACCTATCAGGCGGCCTCTGGTGCAGGCGCTAAGCACATGAAAGAGTTGATTGCCCAAATGAAGGTTCTTGGTGATGCTTCAAGGGCTTTGGTCGATAACCCTTCATCCACTGCCATTGCCATTGATGATGTGCTGACAAATCAAATGAGAAGCAAGAACTTCCCTGTTGACAATTTCAGTGTTCCCCTCGCAGGGAGTCTAATTCCATGGATTGACTCCCCTATGGAAACAGGTCAGACCAGAGAAGAATGGAAGGGGTCCGTAGAAACAAACAAAATCCTGCAGACAGTAAATCCAATCCCGGTGGATGGTGTGTGTGTTCGAGTTGGCGCTATGCGATGCCATAGCCAGGCCTTTACCATAAAACTCACTAAAGATATTCCAATTGATGAAGTCTCTGAGATTATCGAAAATGGAAACCAGTGGGTTAAACTGGTCAAAAATGACAGGGAATCAACCCTCACCAACCTGACCCCTGCAGCAGTAAACGGTACCCTGACAGTTCCTGTGGGCAGATTGAGAAAGATGCTCATGGGTCCAAAATTTATTACAGCTTTCACTGTGGGGGATCAGCTTTTGTGGGGTGCTGCAGAGCCGATACGCAGGATCCTTAACATCATAATCGAACACAATTGACAAGATATCATACCTTGTCTAAGATAATTTTAGATTCGTAACAATTTAGCTCTTTGAAAAAAATAATTAGCGATTATACATGGTCCTTGGGTCTCGATGATGAAATAGGGTCATGGGGTCCTCTTTTAAGAAATTCGTCCCTCCTATGACTGGATCAAAAACCCCTGGGTGTTAACCATAGATCAAGAACAGAAAGGCAGGACATGGGGCTCTCTTTTCAGAAAACGAAAAATTGGTTGCTGGTTATTTGAGTTAAGTTGCTTCTCAGGCGGGCGGCAAATTACGGAGGTTGATGCCATAGCCACCATACAGGCAAGGTACTGACTTAACCCTCCGCCCGCCATAGCGCAGTGATGTCCCTTTGGCCTTGCA
>CAYRFN010000302.1:0-3873 GCA_964423495.1 uncultured Desulfobacteraceae bacterium | reverse complement strand
CTTCGGCCTTGCGGTTGACGTCTCGTTTTTGAAAAGAGAACCCCATGTTCTGCCATGGCTAAACTGCGACTTTCTTAAAAGAGACCTCCCATGCGCCTTCCTGCCTTATTTTCAAATAGCTAAAATGTTACAGGTTTTGAAACATCATTGAATATCATTTAAAATGGATTTATCATGTGATGAATCTATTTCGAGGAAGACCATGTGTCTGATACTTCTGTCGTTTAAATCACATCCGGCTTATAAACTAATCATTGCAGCCAACCGTGATGAATACTTCGACCGACCTACAGCTCAAGCAACTTTCTGGGAGGAAAGATCTGATCTTATTGCAGGAAGAGATTTAAGAGCTGGGGGGACATGGTTAGGTATCACAAGAAAAGGAAGGATTGCAGCCATTACCAATTACCGAGATCCGTCATCGATCAAAAACCATGCGCCTTCCAGAGGAAAACTGGTGAGCAACTTCCTTTTAGGTCAAGAAACCCCGATTGATTACCTTGAAAGGCTGGACCCAAATGCGGATGAGTATAATGGTTTCAGCCTCGTTGTTGGGGAGAAAGACGCACTCTACTGGTATTCAAATCGTGGTGGTAGACCTTGCAACCTTTCACCCGGCATATATGGTTTGAGCAATCACTTGCTGAACACCCCATGGCCGAAAGTCATCCGTGGCAGAGATGCCATGGAACGCCTCCTCTCTGAGCAAAAGGCACCGAAACCGGAGACCCTTTTTGAAATTCTTCTCGACCGTTCGATTCCTGATGACAAACTACTTCCTGATACAGGGGTAGGGCTTGAGTGGGAAAGGATACTCTCTCCACCATTCATTATCAGTCCAACCTACGGCACACGATCTTCCACTTTATTGTTCATTGACCAAAACAATTATGTCACCTTTATTGAGAGAACCTTTAATTCAGAACCGGTTCATAACACAACCGTCAGGTATGAGTTTAAAATAGAGAATTGATAAACTACCCAAAATTCTACGCGGACTTTCTTAATTTTTGCCCTGTGCAAAGCTCCGGGCATCAAGTATAACACCCACTCCGCCCGCCTCAGGCAGCATGAATGTTCACAATCAAGCAACCAATTTCTCGGTTCTTAAAAGAGACCCCTATGTCCTTGTCTGACAATATTTTTAAAAATCTAAGCTGTTACAAGGTATCGAATATGAACCAAGAGGATTATCCCCTGCATTTAAAAAGAGAAAAAGCTATTTTCCAATTTCAAGTGCATAACAAAAATAAATGTCAACCATAATATATTTTTCGTTTGACAATAACAAAGATAGTTGCTATTTTTTGCATCCTTTTCGACAAGTTTACTAAACCATGTCTACAAAAAACCAATTACTATCATATCTAAAAGAGAGTAATGGAAGCTGGGTTTCAGGTGAATCATTGAGTAATAAGATATCTGTAAGCCGATCAGCCGTATGGAAACAGATTTGCAAATTGAGAGAAGATGGATATGTTATTAAGTCCTCACCAAAAAAAGGATATCTATTCCAAAAATCACCCGACATGCTTCTACCTGATGAAATCCGCGAGGGCCTTCAAACCAGAGTCTTTGGCAAGAAAAAAATTGTATATTTCAAAGAAATAGATTCTACCAATACAAGGGCAAAAGATTTAGCAACCAAAGGGGCACCGGAAGGAACCCTGGTTGTATCTGAGAAGCAGACAAAAGGAAGAGGAAGAAAAGGAAGAAATTGGTTTTCCCCATCACAAGGGGGAATTTACACGTCCCTCATTCTGAGGCCAAGGATACCTCCAAATGAAGCACCAAAGATGACCCTATTAACAGCGGTTGCAGTTGCTGAAACCCTGCATTCCCTGACGCAATTAAATGCCAATATCAAGTGGCCAAATGATATTCTTATCAATGAAAAAAAGATAGCAGGTATTCTTACAGAAATCAGCACAGAAATGGATGCAATAGATTATATTATTGTAGGTTTGGGCATAAATATTAACACACCCCATTTTCCTGATGATATCCAGGTGAAAGCCACTTCGGTTTTAATTGAAACAGGAAAGCATTTCCCAAGGATAAAACTTATCAAGGAATACCTGAAAAGGTATGAAGATTATTATGAGACTTTTAAAAGAACAGGGTTTGAGCCTATCTTAAAACGATGGAAGGAACTCACAAATATTATGGGACGAAAGATCATAGTTGAGATGATTGATAAGAAATACATTGGAGAAGTCCAGGATATTGATAGCGAGGGGGTTTTGATTCTCAAAGATAATAGCGGGAAACATCATAGAATATCATCTGGTGATGTTACCTTTATGTAAAGATTAATATGAAAAAAAATAAAATATCATTAAAAGGTATGATTTATGCGTGTATGTTCGGTGCATTTACAGCCGTAGGGGCCTATATCATAATACCCTTATCACCCGTACCAATAACACTTCAAACTCTATTTTTATTTCTGGCTAGTGCACTTCTGGGCGCAAAACTTGGTGCATTAAGTCAGGTTGTTTATATACTTCTTGGCATCATTGGACTACCAGTTTTTGCTGGTGGCAAGGCCGGAATTGGCGTTCTATTCGGACCTACTGGAGGTTATCTAATTGGATTTATCGTTGGGGCCTATGTAATAGGAAAATTAACTCGAGCAAAGAAAAGATCCGGCCTTATCTGGATTATATTCTCAATGGCAGTCGGACTTATCGTAGTTTATTTATTGGGTGTCATTCAGCTATCTTTTATTGCAAAATTCTCTATCAACAAATCCATTTCAGTGGGAGTACTTCCTTTCCTGATAGGGGATGCTCTTAAACTAATCCTAGCGGCATTAATAACTCTAAAGATTCGCGACAAAGTTCGAATATAAGGGTACCATAATGATCAAGGTGGAAAATCTCTTCTATAAATACGACAAAAATCAAGAGCCAGTCCTTAAAGACATAAACATAGAGATAAAAAAGGGGGAGTATGTTGCTATTATAGGGCCAAACGGTTGTGGAAAGACAACCCTTATAAAACATTTCAATGGGCTCTTATCTCCTACAAAAGGTGATGTATGGGTAGATAATATGAACACCAAAGATTCAGTTACCATTTCGGAGATTAGGCAAAAGGTTGGAATGGTGTTTCAGAATCCAGACAACCAGATCGTTGGAATGACTGTCGAAGAGGATGTATCTTTTGGTCCCGGAAATCTGAGATTGCCGCCTTCAGAAATACAAAAAAGGGTCAAAAATTCGCTTACCCTTGTAGGAATAGAAAGACTCGCCAAAAGAGTTCCTTATGATCTTTCCAGTGGAGAAAAACGACTTGTAGCAGTAGCAGGCGTATTGTCCATGAACCCATCATATATTGTTCTTGACGAACCTACTGCTTTTCTTGATCCATCTGGACGGCAAAATATTCTTGACGTTACAAAAACACTTAACAAAAAGGGGATCACCATAATTCACGTTACTCACGACATGGATGAAGTAGTTAATGTAAATAAGGTCATCGTAATAAATAACCATAGAATCCTCCTTAATGAAACACCAAAAAGTGTCTTCACTAAATTTGAATTACTAAAGGATCTTGGTTTAGAAATACCCAAGGCCACCGAACTGATGTGGAAATTACGCCAGATGGGAACCGATATTCGATCCGATATCTTTACAATTGATGATGCCTGCCTTGAAATATATTCTTTGTTCAATCATAACGGAGATTCCACAACGTATTGATTCTTACTAATTGGAGCAAATCAATATCTCTGTAACTGTTTAGAACTTGAAAATAGGGCAATAACCTGAAAGTCCTCCACGACACTATAATTCACTAATGGTTTTTTGAGGCGATTTAAGAGGCCTATAGTTGATTATTACAGGGGGCATTTGATGGTTCTCT
>CAYRFN010000301.1:0-3881 GCA_964423495.1 uncultured Desulfobacteraceae bacterium | reverse complement strand
TTTCAAAGAGCTCTGGATTATTCTTTTGCCATCTTTGAATAACATCTACTATATGATCGACAGCCTGTTCCGCTGTATACTCGTTAGAGAAAATTTTCTGGGTTGCGGTCCAGTAACCTTCATAATCGATATAAGGAGGCGTAACCGCATTCGACACCCCATCCCAAGTATATTGTAGATTCTCATATAGATCCCGGCCTATTTCATCTGTAATAATAGAGGGATCAAGAAGCTTGCTGCCAGAAAATGCTCCACAGGTTTTGTACATTGCGTTTGCGCGCTCTTCACTAGCCATGAATTTAAGAAAATCCGCAGCCACTTCTTTGTTTTTCGACCACGAGGTTATTCCAAGATTTTTTCGCCATACATTTGCTTTTCCCGCAGACTTGCCAGTTCCAAAAACAGGAACCTTCATGACTCCTAGATTCAGACCTAGATCTTCTATATAGCTTCTATAGGCTCCGCCAGGAATGATAGTTATTGCTGCTTTTTCTGTTGCAAAATAATCTTCCCACATTTGGTAAAATTCAAGAGTATTTACATCACTATTTATGTAACCCCTCTTCCAGAGGTCTTCAAGCTTATACAACCATTCTGTATATTTCGTGTCTCTCGGATTTGCTAGCCCAACAAATTGTGCCAAATAGTCTTTAAGACTATCTAGGTTTTGCCCCCCCAGCGGCCCTTCCAACCAAGCAAAATGACCACCACCAGGGGATTTATTTCCGAGAGCTAAAGGAATATACCCAGCAGCTTTTATCTTTTCACATGCATCTAAAAAATCATCCCATCGTGTAGGTGGATTCTCTGGATCTAGGCCAGCTTCTTTGAATATATCTTTGTTGTACGCCCAAGAAGCTATCGTGGAATAAAAACTGGGAGTCCATATCTTCCCTTCGAATGTGAGTTCCTGTGCTTCAGCTATGTATTTATTCAGCTCCCCTTCCGACCAATAATCTGAGACCGGAGCTAAATGTCCAAGAAAAGCGTTTTCCATAGTGTAGCCACCTGCCCAAAAAAACTGTATGTCGGGACCACTTTTGGAATCTGCCGCAGTTTGAAAAGCCGGAATTAGCTGGTCGGTCGCTTGCAAGACAGCCTCAATCTTTATATTAGGGTGGGCCTTTTCATAAAGCTCAACTGTTTCATTTATAAATTTTTCAAGTCCTGGTTCATCTTGCTCACCCCACCACCACATAACTAATGTAACAGGTTTTTCTTTTTCCTTTTTTGCTTCCCCAAACAAAATCATGGAAACACCCAAGAATAAAACAAGAGATACGACTAATAGCTTCCTCATTGTGACCTCCTTCAAAAAATTTAATTTTAAAAATCTTGTAAGCTGTTAAGTCATTGTTAGTTAACAAACTGAAAAAAAACCAGATTTTTGTATACGTTTACAAAAATTTCACTCCATTTTGCCCTACCATTTAGATTTTGTCAATACATTTTTTCAAAACTCTTCTCTCCCTCGTGCTTTTAATACCACAAATCCTAATAAACCGAAATGAAATCATAACCTTTTTGCAAGCCACTGGATCACTCTTGACCATAATTTTGGGTAGTATCCCCATTCAAGAAACTCAGAAGAAGCACCGTGAGGTGCACAATCCGCGGCAAACGCTGCTGTTCTCCCTTGCTCATAGTCCCATAAAACCAGCATGGGGTCATTTCCATATCTTGCCAGGACTGTAGCGTTTTCTTTGGCTATAATCCTATTATAAGAGAGAAGCATAGGCCATTTTGTAGGTATATCTCTTGTTATCGCATGATCAGCAGCACATTCGGGGTAAATACCTTGTGGTACCTCGACTCGATCATCTCCCTGAAGTAACTCCACAGGTAGTATTTCCTCAATTGGAGTATTTTTATAATGTGCCTTCCCTTCGATTCCCTGAAACGACATCCAACCACCAAACATGATGAGTCCTCCACCCTGACTCACAAAATCTCTTAACAATTCCAATCTATTCGGCGTAGCCCTTGAAAAATCAACTGTATCTGGATGAAGGGTGAGAGTATTGCTTCCAATATCACTCAAAATAACAACATTATACCCTTTTAATCCCTCCATTATAGTTGGAAAATGACGAGGAGCCAGGTGATTAGGTATGTGATCAACGACCATATCATTATTCTGGAGAGCAGTTTTTAACCATCTTGTTCCCTCGCCATATTTCCCTACTGTAAAAGAATCAAGCCCTTTGATATGAGTCTCGTAAGTAATCCAAGTTTCCCCTGCGAAAAGAACCCTTATTTTTTCTGACATTTAACACTCCCTCCTAAACAATTAACTGGTTTTATTTTTTAGTTTTCGCACAAATTTCTTACCATTGACTTAAATAAAAGTATCCTTAACGGGTTGATTCCCTTATTATCAATCTAGGCTCAAATACAATTTCTCTTTTTGGCATTGATGTATTTCCACTAATTCTCTCTATCAGTATTCTAGCTGCTTCTTTACCCATCTCCTCTGCTGGTTGAACTACTACTGTCAGTGGTGGGTTTGCTAAATCGGCCAAATATACTTCGTCAAATACCGCAATTCCAATGTCATCTGGAATTTTTAATCCTTTTTCCTTTATAGCCCTAAGAGCACCGACGCTTAAGAGATTACTCGTAATAACGATACCATCAGGCAAAGATTTTAAAGAAATAATCTCCTTCATAAGTCTATATCCGTCTTCTATTGTCCAATCACTCGTTTTAATATAGTCGTTTATTTTATCTAACTTGTGAATTGATAAAGCTTTTAAGAAAGCATCATATCTTTCCCTTCCCGGTAAAGTTTCCATAGGGCCATTTATTATTCCTATTTTTTTATAGCCTCTAGTAGTAAGATGTGAAACTAGAAGAGCTATACCACTGTAATTATTACCTTTTATGGAATCAAATGCATTACTGAAATATCTGTCAACAAATACCGTAGGAATACCTTTTTCCAGAATGAGATTCGGCATTTTGCTATCTTCTTTTGAAGGTATTACAATTAGACCGTCTACTCTCTTTTCAAAAAGATTACATAAAAATTTATCCTCTTTCTTAGAATTTTCCTCTGTATCACAAATTATTGCTGTAAAATTGTAATCATTAAGAATAGTTTGGGCACTTCTTACTATTTTAGCAAAGAAAGGATTGAGAATGTCAGGGATAATGATTCCAACTAGACAACTTTTATTAATCTTCAAACTTCGCGCAATACTATTTGGAGAATAAGCTAACGTTCTAATAGCTTTTCGAACCTTTTGTAATGTTTCAGATTTTAACATCTCAGGCATATTTATTGCTCTTGACACAGTAGCAACAGATACTTTCGCTATCTTTGCCACATTTCTCATTGTTGGATGTTTCTGATATTGTTTATTCGATTTCATTTAAATGTTTTTGTATACGTTTACAAAATTTTTTCAATTTTGCCTTAAGATTTCAGTCCTGTCAATACATTTTTTGGATTTCTTTATCCTATAGCTACAGCATATTTCTCTTTTCTTTGAGATTCCCTGAAACCTATGAATAGTATTTTGACGCCTGAATTGGGTCGGATGGACATTAATACTACTGTTATGCCAATCAGAGACTTATAACCCTCAAGTGGGCGAGTTGAAGAAAATGTAGCTTACAGAACCGCCTATCAGACTACTTCAAACTTTGTTTGAGAAAAATTAATTCTCTTTCCTATCCGTAATCCTTTATTAAAAACAGGATGGTATTTGGGAATCAAATAAAATTCAAGGGGGGTTCGTTCAGAGACAACTGAGGGGAGCATTATCTGTCTCTCAGCGAACTGCTATTGTGAGACGACAGCTTCTGTCTTCAATGCTGTTTTCTTGTTTTAACAAACATAGATTAAAACGCAGAACATGATGCCCCGAAGAGGTGTT
>CAYRFN010000300.1:0-3917 GCA_964423495.1 uncultured Desulfobacteraceae bacterium | reverse complement strand
CTCAGTAATTTGCCGCCCGCCTGAGAAGCAACTTAACTCAAACAACCAGCAACCAGTTTTTCGTTTTCTGAAAAGAGAACCCCATGCTCTGCCTTTCTGTTCCTGATCCATGGTTAACATACCGGGGGTGTTCCATAAGCATGTAAGAATTCTTGTTGCGGATTTCTTAAAAGAGAGCCCCATGTCCTTCTAAATGCGAAGCCTTTTGAACGTTACCAATAGATTAGAATAAAGCAGTATAGCTGTGGATTATTGGAAGGTATGCAAATAGCCCTTATCGAAATCTTTGTGATTCGATGTTAATGCATCAGCGACATTAATAAGGGTTTGAATACTAAAGGGCTTTGACAGAGTATAATCGAATCCGTCACCATCCAGTAACCATGGGGTCCCAGAGATGCCAATTATTGGCGTACGTGGTCTATCAGAGTTTCGGATATATCGCACAATATCGTGACCATCAATATTAGGCATGCGAATATCTGTTATGACCAAATGAAAATCCCCGTTCTCATACATTTGGAGGCCTTCCTTGCCTCCTGCAGCACTTTCTACACTAAACCCAAATCGAGTTAAAGCCATCTGAAGCATATCAGATACCATTGTATCATCATCAATTACTAATACATTATACATTACTTAACTCCACACCTAAATATTTTATCTAATACAAAAAAGCACATCTCTTCTTTAATCCAATCAAAAACTTGATATCCAATAAAAATAGGGTTTGTCAGCAAAATATTGTATTATTAATAAAAAAGAACACTATATTGAGTATAAGTTATTTACAGATTTAGGGGAGAAGATAATCAACTTAGTGTATATAATATTTCTATAACAGCAAGTCATTAGGTCTGTCAAAATGCAAGAATGTATATTTTATTATGAATTCAATGTATCTTTTTAATAGACGCTAACCATTTAAAAATATTTATAATATTATTTAGGAAAGTTGCAAAATGCCGCTATAAAAGGAAAAATTTTGTGTATAGAAATAATAATAAATCCAATGACTTTTCTAAATATGTTTTCATGTGAACAAATTCATCGTTAGACAAAATCTTATATTTTCTTTGAATTTTGTTGTTTTTTGATGATTTTTTATTTAGGCATTTTATATGAGAAATTGTTTTTCTTGTATGTTTAAGCTCAATACATGCAGCATTAAACCGTATTGCGATAGATAGGCTATGGTTTTTGCTCCACTCTCGGTAGGGGATTATGTTATAGCGTAAAAAGGGAAAATGCTCGGATGGATTGAGTATATTGCAGAACAGTGTTACTTTTCACACAGGCAATTGAAGAAAATATTTTAGAGTCGGATTTGAAAACTGAAATAGAAACATTAAAGAAAGTCAGGCGCACCATTACCAAATACAATATGATCAATAAGAGTGATCTTGTGATTGTGGCTGTATCAGGTGGGGCGGATTCTGTTTGTCTCTTGGACATACTCCATGAACTCAAAGATGATTTAGGGATCGAACTTGTGGTAGCTCATTTCGATCATGGGCTCAGACCAAGCGAAGATGAGGCCGAGGGACGGTTTGTTGAATCTTTGGCCCTCTCCTATAATTTCCTCTTTGAGTCAAAAAAGGCTCATCCAAGCATAGAAACTGGAAACAGTTCCTTTGAGGAAATTGCCAGACATGCCAGATATGTATTTCTTGAAGAAGTGAAAGATAGGTTGGATGCACAGAAAATCGCTGTTGCCCATAACCTTAATGATCAGGCAGAAACGGTACTAATGAGGCTTTTTCGTGGAAGTGGCCCCTCGGGACTTGCTGGAATACCCCCATGTAGGGATAATGAAATAATAAGACCATTAATTGAGATAGGCCGGAAAGAGATTGAGGCCTATCTTGATCAACGAAACTTGATGTTTATGACAGACTCTTCCAATCTTGAAACACGTTATTTGAGGAATAAAATACGTTTGGAACTTCTACCCCAGCTCGAAAAATACCAGCCGAGAATTGTGGAAATCTTAGGAAAGACTGCTGAGATCATGAGAAATGATGAGGCATGGGTCGAGACAAAGGCTGCGGATTGGCTAAAAGCAAAGGCTGAAAAAAGAACAGAGAGTGAAATTCTCATTCCTTTGTCTTCATTTATCAAGCTTCCTTATTCTTTAAAAAACCGTATTCTCAGGCATGCCATTAAGATGACAGGAGGGGATTTGCGTCGGGTAAGGTTGCGCCACATAGAAGCTATCAACCAGATGTCAGTTGGGAAAAAACCACAGGCTCAAATCAATCTGCCGAACAGGTTGATTGTTAATAGAGTGTATAACAAGATGGTCTTCAGTGCGGCGGGAAAAAGGGAGCCTAAGGGTTTTCGTTATTCTCTGGATGGGTTAGGCTCATTTAACCTGGAAGCCTTGGCATGTACCATTTCTCTGGAAGAAATCGAAGAGCCGGCACTACCAAAATATAAATCCTCCTGGACCGCATTTCTAAATGCAGATCACATCATATACCCTCTGGTTGTAAGAAATTTCCTCCCTGGAGACAGGTTTATCCCTCTCGGCATGACAGGTCACAAAAAACTAAAGGACTTTTTTATAGACCTCAAGATCTCCTCTGAGGCCAGAAAGCGTATCCCGATTTTGGCTCACGAAAAAACCATAATTTGGATTTGCGGTCTAAGGATTGATGATCGTTTTAAGGTGACTCCTGATACTAAAAAGATCTTAAAGTTCACTTTTGATAAACGGCCAATAATTCTTTGATCCGCTTTGTGAAAGGCGGTCTGATAATTCCTTTTTCGGTGATAATAGCAGAAACATATTTAGCTGGGGTAATGTCAAAGGCAGGATTTAGAGCACGGACCCCTGAAGGACCGATTTTAAGTTTCCCAAATTTGATAATTTCTTCGGGACTTCTTTCTTCAATAGGAATAATATCGCCTTTTTTGATAGTAGGATCTATAGTTGAGATCGGAGCTGCTACGTAAAAGGGAATCCTGTTCGTTTTGGCCAGCACAGCCACCTGATATGTGCCTATTTTATTGGCCACATCTCCGTTTGCAGCGATTCTGTCAGCACCAGTAATAATCAGATCAATCATTTTCTGCCGCATCAAGAATCCTGCCGCATTATCAGCAATAACGGATACTGGAATTCCTTCTTCCATTAATTCAAATGCCGTTAACCTTAGCCCTTGAAGCCATGGTCTGGTCTCGTCAGCAATAACTTCTATGTCTTTACCGTTTTCAAAGGCTGCGCGTATCACCCCCAGGGCCGTACCATAACCACCTGTTGCCAAAGCTCCTGCGTTGCAGTGGGTGAGGATTGTTGCTTTATCGGGGATAAGGCTCTGTCCATTCTTTCCAATCATTCGATTGATCTCAATGTCCTCAGCAAGGATATTTTCAGATTCCAGTTTTAGGGCAGATTTAATCTCATACACCGGTTTCTCTGCCATCTTTCTCACCAGGCTTTCCATTCTTTCAATAGCCCACTTGAGGTTAACAGCAGTAGGCCGGGCAAGGAGCATTTTATCAGACATCTCTTTAAATCTACTTATGAAGATTGCCTTGGATTTTGATCTGATGGAGTATGCACCAAGGGCTAAACCCATTGCACCAGCCACGCCTATAGCAGGGGCTCCACGGATTACCATCTTTTCAATGGCCTTTATGACATCTTTATACCCCCTACATATATACCAATCAATTTTGGACGGTATCTTTCTCTGGTCTACCATCCTAACATGCATTCCATCCCATTCAATAGTTGGAATCATTATTCCTCCGCTTGAGATAGATCTAATGTAATTAATTGGTAACGTTCAAGAGTATTTACATTCAGTTTGTACTTATAAGAAATCCGCAGTTTAGCCATGGCAGAACATGGGGTTCTCTTTTCAAAAACGAGACGTCAACTGCAAGGCCGAAGGGACATCACTGCGCTA
>CAYRFN010000299.1:0-3923 GCA_964423495.1 uncultured Desulfobacteraceae bacterium | reverse complement strand
TTTCCAGGTGTTCTTGGAAAAGGAATTACATCCCTGATATTGGCAAGACCGGTTACAAACTGAATGAGTCTTTCAAATCCGAGACCAAATCCGGAGTGGGGAGCGGACCCGAATTTCCTTAGCTCCAGGTACCACCAGTAATCATCGGGGTTGAGTCCCGCCTCCTTGATCCTTTCAAAAAGGACATCATAATCATCTTCACGTTGACTGCCCCCGATGATTTCCCCGACTTTGGGCACAAGCACGTCCATTGCTCGCACTGTTTTTCCGTCATCGTTTACTTTCATGTAAAAGGATTTGATTTCTTTGGGGTAGTCTACCAAAACTACCGGCTTTTTTACTACCTTTTCGCAAAGATACCTTTCATGTTCCGACTGTAGGTCACAACCCCAGCTGACGGGGAATTCGAAATTCTCCTTGGCCCTTGAAAGTATTTCTATACTGTCTGTATAGGTCAGGGATTCAAAGTCCTCTAAAATCAGGTTTTCCAGGGTCTTAATTACAGAAGAATCAATAAAGCGGTTAAAAAATTCAATATCCTCTTTACAGTTCTCCAACACGTATGAAAAGATATATTTAAGAAAATCAACTGCTAATTCTATGTTACCCTCGAGATCACAGAAGGCCATCTCCGGCTCAACCATCCAGAATTCAGAGAGGTGACGGGATGTATTTGAATTTTCCGCTCTGAAGGTGGGGCCAAATGTGTATACGTCTCCCATTGAAAGTGCAAAGATCTCTGCTTCGAGCTGTCCACTGACAGTAAGGTTGGCCAGACGTCCAAAGAAGTCCTTGGTAAAATCGACTCGCCCTTCTTTTTTTGGGATCTGTTCAAGGTCAAAAGCAGTTACCTTGAACATCTCGCCTGCACCCTCGCAGTCGCTTCCTGTGATAATCGGAGTATGTAAATAAATAAAACCTCTTTCTTGAAAAAATGTATGAATGGCGAGGCTCACTGCATTTCTTATCCTTGTAACTGCCCCAAAGGTGTTGGTTCTGGGTCTAAGATGGGCAATCGAACGCAAAAATTCAAAGGAATGACGTTTTTTTTGCAGCGGGTAAACTTCTGGGTCCGCCCATCCAAAGACCTCGATTTCCTCAGCATGAAGTTCCAATTTTTGCCCCTTGCCGGGAGAGGACGCCAGGGTCCCTACTGCCTTGATTGAACAGCCTGTCTGTAACTTAAGAATTTCGCCTTTATAATTTGGCAGTTTGTTGTCGGCTATAATTTGGATACCATTCACACATGATCCGTCATTAACTTCAATGAAAGAGAACCCACCCTTTGAGTCTCTTCTTGTCCTGACCCAACCCATTACAGTGAATTTAGTCCCAACCTCTCCTGAAGAGAGTATTTCAGCAATCCTGGTTCGTTTCAAAATGGATGACCTATCATAAATTACATATTTTGTAACAATTTAGTGCTTTAAAAAAATCATTAGCGATTAAACATGGCCGTTGGGATCTCTATTAAGAAAGTCGCGGTTTAGCCATGGCAGAGCATGGGGCTCTCTTTTTAAAAACGAGACGTCAACCGCAAGGCCGAAGGGACATCACTATAGTTACCCTTCTTTTTTTTCAAATTCAGCCATAAAATCCACTAAGGATTTCACCGCCTCAATTCCTGTTGCGTTATAGATTGAGGCGCGGCAGCCACCTACCGAGCGATGTCCTTTGAGCCCTCCCAAGTCTGACTTTAATGCATCGGCTACAAATTTTGTTTCTAGTTCCTCAGTTAGAAGCCTGAAGGTCACATTCATCAAGGACCGGCTGTCCTTAACCGCAGTTCCATGATAAAAGTTGGATTGATCTATGAAATCATAGAGAATAGCGGCCTTTTTATTATTGATTCGCTCCATCTCCTCCAATCCTCCAACTTTCTCCTCAATCCACTTTAGGACCAAGTCAATGGTATAGATTGAAAAGCAGGCTGGTGTATTGAACAAGGAGTTCTTTTCTACGAACGTGGTATATTTTAACATGGTTGGCAGGTTATCCGGCACTCTATCTAACATATCCTTCCTAATAATCACTAATGCCGTACCTGAAGGCCCTATATTTTTTTGTGCGCCTGCATAAATTAATCCAAAAGGCTTGATGTCAAATGGACGACTCATGATATCAGAAGACATATCACTTATAAGAGGCACATCTCCACTTTCGGGAAATTGAGCCCATTGAGTTCCTTTAATCGTGTTGTTTGATGTGAAGTGCAGATAAGCTGCATCTTGGCTTACCTCAAAATCTTTAGGAATATAAGAGAAATCCTTGTCCTCCGACGAGGCAATTACTTGGACATCCTTTCCCTGGATTTTCGCCTCTTTTATGGCCTTGGTGGACCATGTCCCGGTATTGATGTAATCCACTGGCTTTCCCTCTAATGCTAAATTCATGGGCGCCATGCAAAACTGAAAGCTTGCGCCGCCCTGGACAAAAAGTACATGGAAGTCATCATCGAGTTTGAGAAGCCTCTTGGTTCTTTCAACTGCACTATTTATGACATCATCAAACCACTTGGAACGATGACTCACCTCCAAGATGGACATCCCGGAGCCCTTAAAATCTAAGAGTTCCCCCTGAATTTCCTCTAACACGGGCAAAGGCAAGGCGGCCGGGCCAGCGTTAAAGTTATTTATTCTTTTTCCCATAGTATAATCTCCTTCACAGGTGATATTTGCCGTTTTATGTGTGGCTAATTGCAACCGCATATGAAAGCCTTCCTGCCTTGTTTTAAAAGAGCTAAAAAGTTACGTTTTTTTAAACACAGAGGTTCAGTGGAGTTCTTTGAGCATTTCTTTGACAACCTGCAGTGTTTTTTTATCCGTTTCAAACGGTGGTCTACCTTTAAGGTCCGCTTCAATAATATCGGTTCGGTATGGAATAAAACCCAAAAATTTGAAATTGGGCATTTGCTCCAACAGAAAGTCTTTATCTTTGTCTGACCTGATCTTATTGCCTACAAAACCCAGTTTTTTGATTCCAATATCCCCAGCCAGTTTTTGGACCTGAAATGCTGTCTCTACACTACGTCTGCCTGGCTCAACTACAACCAACAGGTGATCAACGGCCATTGCCGTTGCGCGGCCTAAATGCTCCAAACCGGCTTCCATATCCAAAACAACCGCCTCGTCCCGGGCCAAGACAATGTGACTTACTAAATGTTTAAGGAGGGTGCTTTCCGGACATATGCAACCTGCCCCACCCTTCTTGACCCCTCCCATGACCATGAGTTTAACGCCATCAACCTCTATGGAGAGTTTTTCAGGCAGATCACTAACTTTGGGGTTTAGCTTAAAAAATGACCCCATGGACCCCACCTTTGCCTCGGTTCTTTCCTCGATCAGCTCATTCATTCGTGAAATGGGAACGATTTTGTCACTGTTTTTGACCCCAAGTGCCTGGGCCAGGTTTGCATCAGGATCAGCATCAATTGCCAATACTTTTTTCCCATCATCTGCGAGCGCCCTAATCATAAAAGCGGCCAATGTAGTCTTGCCTACTCCCCCTTTGCCACTTACAGCAATCTTCACGAATTTCTCCTTTTTATTCTTTTTAGCTTACTCGTATAACTTAATTAATAATATTTTTTCAAGAATAATATCTCCTGATTCTGGTTGACCCATTCGAACTCTCTGTCCTATAATCATTTTAAGATGTTTATAACAGGTTAGCACTTTGAAAAAAACATTAGCTATTAGATATGCCCGTTGGGATCTCTTTTTAAAAAGTCGCAGTTTAGCCTTGGCAGAACATGGGGTTCTCTTTTCAAAAACGAAAAATTGGTTGCTGGTTATTTGAGTTAAGTTGCTTCTCAGGCGGGCGGCAATTTACTGAGGTTTATGCCATAGCCACCATAAAGGCAAAGTATTGACTTAACCCTCCGCCCGCCGTAGCGCAGTGATGTCCCTTCGGCCTTGCAGTTG
>CAYRFN010000298.1:0-3938 GCA_964423495.1 uncultured Desulfobacteraceae bacterium | reverse complement strand
TGGTAAACATATGACAAAAACTGCTGCTCAAGGTCGTTCTAAAAGAGCCGCACCCTATTGAATTTCCATTACGTGGAGGCAGTTTAAGAGCCTTTCTGGCTGAGCGTTACAGAGACTGTTTTGATAGGTCGGTGGACGGACTGAGCGGATGGTAATGGAGGATAGGGTGTATATCTGAGGGAAATTGTACTGCCCCTTTCGGGTTAAGATTGACTCTTAGAGGTATCGGTAGATGTAATTACGATAACAATAATGATAAGGAACAGGCCGAAAGAGTGCTGATGTGGTAAATAAAGGATGGCAGAATTGGGTTGATCGACTTTATCAAAGGAAAGTAGCCGCTTGGTATTAGGCCCGTTTTTGGGGACTTAAATAAAAACCATAATCCAGCATTTTTTAGTGGTGGGTCCCAGCTATGCTAAGCGGGTAGCGTGGTGGTTGTCCAAAGTGGAAGAAGCTGAAAAATGCGGGCTGAATCATCTTCCAAAAAGCGAGCACATAGCCATAGTCGAGCGGCGAGAGGACTTGCGTATCCGGAAGATTCGCTTCGTAAGGGGAAAATGCGCTTCTGAGGTTTTCGATAGGGATCGGTGACTGAAGAAGAGTTATGTGTATGACCGCTCTTATGTCAGGAGATATGGGGTACCGCAAACGGTGATGTGGAGCACACCTGGAGACACTCAGATTTGCGATTGGAAGAAGACTACTGCATGGAACAACGCGAAATGTGGCAGGAGATCTTACCGTTTAGGGGTGGTAGTTAAATTGACGTATCATATAATGCATTGAATTTGAATTTCATAAGAAAGAGTCGAGGCTAGCAATGGGTGAGGTCAAGTTTGAAACCATAGATAATATTGGCTTGATAACGATACATAATGAAGAAAAGCGAAATGCATTCACAAAGGCGATGTGTTTTGATCTACACAAAATCTATGACCAGGCTGAAGCTGATAGGGCCATACGATGCTTGATAATTACGGGATCTGGGAATAAAGCTTTTAGTAGTGGTCACGACGTAAATGAATACCTCGAAGATCCAGGCAGTTTTATAAATGAAAAGGCAGATTCGGCGTTCTGGAGAGCTGCTTATCTTAAGAAGCCTGTTCTTGCCGCGGTTAATGGTATAGCTTACGCGGCAGGATTCCAGCTCGCACTCAATTCCGATATTCGTGTCGTTAGCCCTAATGCTCGGTTTTGTATTACCGGTCCCCGCTTCGGTCTTATGGTAATAGGAGGACAGTCGGCAAAATTGCCTTTTGCTATGCCGATTGGGAAAGCTATGGAAATGCTATTGACAAACGAACCTTTAGGCGCGGAGGATTCCGTGAAGCTTGGATTCGCCAGCGCAATGTTTTCTGAGAGCGAATTGCTTGATAAGACAATAAATATGGCGAAAATCATATGCAAACATTCCCCTATTGTTGTCAGCAAGATAAAGGAAGGAGTTAATTTGGCTTTAGAATCAGGGATGTATTCTGCATTTAGGTTTGAATTGGCGATAGCTAAAGCATATAGAAATCATCCTGATTCTGTTGAGGGCATAAGGTCATTTTTGGATAAACGAGAGCCAAAATTTCAACCTTTAGATTAATATATACTGATCGTTTTGCCATTGAAATTGAAGCAATCGGTAGCGACAAAGGTCATATTTACCTTCTCTGTAGCGCCCAATCTGAGGTATCACCAGGCAGAATTATACAAGTATTCAAAAGCATCGGTTAGATAATAAGACAAATCAAAAAATGAAGATATTTGAACCAATATCAATAGAAGAACTCAAGCTTAAGAACAAAGTGGTGATGGCACCCCTTTTGGCCAATTTGGCAACAAACAATGGTGAAGTCACAAGTGAACTTAAGGAACACTACAGAAAAAGAGCAGAAGGGGGGGTGGGCCTAATCATAACCGAAGGAACTAGTATAGACGTTCGGCACCGGCTCTCAAAGAACAACTTGGGCATCTATGAAGATAGGTTTATCGAGCCTTTAAAGGAACTGACCTCCATGGTTCACGACTTGGATTGTAAGATAGCCATGCAGCTGGTCCATGCTTTGAGCATAGTGGAACTTAAAGTTGTGGGCACTAAGCCCTCTGATTTAAGCCTACAGGAAATAGAAGTCATCATTGAAAATTTTGCCCGAGCAGCGGCGAGGGCGAAGAAGGCGGGCTTTGACGCGGTGGAGTTTCATATGGCTCACTGGTACACATTGGCAGATTTCCTTTCTTTGTCATGAAATGACAGGACCGATAAGTATGGAAGAATGAGCATTGAAACAAGGACCCAGCTAGCAGTAGATATATTAAACAAGACCAGAGAAGAGATAGGACAAAAGTTCCCGATAATTTGTAGGATCAGCGGAGATGAGTATGTGCTGGGGGGGAACACCTTAAAAGATACCAGACTGATAGCTAGGATATTGGTTGATAACGGTGCCAATGCCATACATGTTTCGGCAGGTAACAGGATGGAGAATAGGGGGCTTATAAGCTTTTCGTCGCTGAGAGGACATCCAAACCAGGATATGCCTGATGCAGTGAATATACACTTAGCCGAAGGTATAAAAAAGGTTGTGGAAGTCCCTGTTATTGGGGTGGGTAAGATCGGCTCACCCGAGATTGCAGAGGAGGTGATAGTTGAAAAGAAGGCAGATATGGTTGGATTAGGCAGAGCACTAGTGGCTGATCCCTTCTTCCCACGAAAGTCGAAATCAGGTGACTGGAACCAGCCCTTTCAAGGTGATAATGTTCATGACTTTCTCTGTGCAATGATTTTTGCTGTGGATACATGAGGACTTGAAGACTCAGTTGGACGTTTTGTTACTTTCTTTTTCGGTCCACGTGGATGTTTGAGAAAAGCGGAGAGCCGTACGTTGGCTGCCAACCGCTTCAATACCTTTACTAACTTAGAATTTGGATATTGCCGAAACACTATCCAATCCTCGTTTGGAATCGCGATCATCATACCGCGATAGGTGCCGGAAATTTCATCAGCGAGGTAATATCCTGAGATTTTATTTTCCACCGTATCCGTGCCATGAACACTGGCCAGAGCGGCCTTGATGACCGCGAGGACCATATAGGCTATTAGGGCGATACAAAAACCAAATAGCGCTGCCGGAGGATAGCCCAGCGTGTTGATCTCAGAATTTAGATATGCCTCAAGTTCCTGAAAGGCCCTCTCGATGGTCCATCGGCCACGGTATAACTGAGCTACTTCCTTGGAGTTTGCAGCTCCTTTTGACAGATTGGTTATGATGTATATATCCATGTCCCCATCCCGAGTTGCCTTTTTCAGACGAACATGTACCCGCCTGAATTTATGTTCATTTCCGAATTCATCGGTGATAATAATGTACTGCTCAAAAACCTTTCCAGTCTCGATTCGACCGATAAATTTTTCCTTGGTTAAGGGGTTCCACGGAAGGTTTTTATGCTCACGGATAACGAAAAAGGCGCCCCGTTGCTTAATCCCAAGCAAAAAGCCGTGTGTGCAAAAATTGCGGTCCCCTATCCATACATCCGATGCTTCCACCGTAGGTAACACATCACTCAGTAAGGAACGTTCCTGGGCATGTCCATCTTCGCAAGGAAACACATCAATGGGCATTCTCAAAGAAGGATCAAGAACAACCAGTGATTTCCCAGGCAGTGCCCCGGAGGCCAATGATCGGAGCTCCTTGATACAATGCTCGCTGGCTTCAATGCAATTTCCATCGAGTAGCTTAACCCTAAGCCCGGGTAATATCGGGGCCTTAGCTCCTCTAAGTTTCTCGATAATCTCTTTGGTTTCTCCTGCGGCATATCGAACCAATTCTGCCGAAGTCTTGACCTCTATGCCATTGAGCTTATTGTAAAGCGAGGTAACCGATACGCAAATGTTCTCTTTGCTGGCTTGATAGGCTGCGTGAACCGATTTGCGGGCGCCGCAAACAACA
>CAYRFN010000297.1:0-3944 GCA_964423495.1 uncultured Desulfobacteraceae bacterium | reverse complement strand
GTGATGCCTTCGGCATCCTGGCGTTATACAGATTCTGCTCAGCTCGCCCCGTTATCAGTGCGTATTAACTACAAATGAGGAAGCGTTATGAAAAAACCGAGTGAAAAAATCATAAATGTCAAAGAGCATGATAATGACAGTACCGCTCGGTACAAAGAGATAGAGATTCAATTGCATCTGGCAGAATACAATGCTTTGACGACAAGATGTACTTATTTTACCAACATTCAAAATGTGCTATTAACAGCGGTAGTAATTTGGGTGACCGGTGGCCTGCTGGTCTCCTGGAATCATGAACCAATTTTTGTCTTCAGATGGGGAATACTGTTTGGAATGCAAGTTATAGGAATTATCTCGGCCCAGTTATTCTATGAAGAAAACAAGATCATCAGATATTTGGAAAGCGAATTAAAGCCTACGATCATACATTCAATAGGGAGTGATCGTTTTTGGAAATATCAATTATTTGTCGCCAAACAGAGAAGCAATAAATATGTCATATGGGAGTATTCAGGCGTTATAATTGCAGCGATTGTCGTCGCACTTATTGCAGTTACGCGACTGTCGAAGTGGGAAATTGGCGACTTCATCGGTCTCTTTTGCAATATTGTTTTGCTGGTAATCTACATGGTGATGACGTCATATGCCGTAACAACACGGCAGCATCAAGGGGGACGCTGGTAAGAAAGTAAATCCGGGGTAGGAGGTGGCCTTTGCGGCCACCCCCTCCCGACAGAACGGCTCGTACCGGCCAGGTAAGCCGCTCCTCGATTAGCGACTGAACAACAAGGGTTCAGAAGTGTACTGAGTGAAGTCATGCAGAGAGATAAGACCCTGCTTGCTCTTTGAACCATTTGAGGTTCATGACGAAGCGGACCTCTTTCCTGTTCACCGATTGCCATTTGTTCATCCTGATCCATACGCTTTGAGCCTCCTGGGGCTTGAAGCCTGATTTTATCATGATCCGCTGAAACTTCTGCGGATTCTTCCACTTCTTCATGGGGAGCGGGACGTCCATAAAAGACTAAAAATATAACATTTAGCCAGATTTAGTTAGTTTCTTATGGACGTCCCCAAACCCACGTTGGGCCGTAGACCAGGAGTGATTAGCCATGAAAGACAATAAGAACCCGATCAAGCAGTACCGAGACCGAATAGGCCACTCCATTGACGATATTCGTCCTGTCTACATCCCTTTAAAGGTCTCCATCGCTGGCAGTTTGCGAGATGCCAGCACTGCCCTCTTGGACTCCGGTAACCTGTGTCTTTTGGGCTGGGCTGGTTCTGGAAAAACCACACAGTTCCGCTATTTGTCCGCCCTGTTGGCTGAATCCTCGGATCGCCCTGCACCAATACTGATCCCTATGAGGAAAGCGCCAACGGAGCTCTCCGGGCTGTCTGCACGTTCCTTTATCGCGGAATGTGCGTCCCTGGCTCCTCCCGACGAGCTACTATACGAACTTGATCATCAGCACCATGGCTCAGCGGTGGTGATGCTCGACGGCCTGGATGAAATGCTAGCGTCCTGCCGCGAGCAGTTCAAAGGAGCCATATCAAGATGGAAGGGGGAATGCCCGAGGGCGTCCTGGCTTCTATCTACACGGCCACATGTTGCTGACCTTGTCCCCGAGGGCTTTGTCATTGCCAAGTTACAGTCGCTTGATGACTCACAGGTTCATGAGTACCTAAGAAAGCGGCAACACACAAACGTCTCAAATGCAACACTGGCTAGGCTCCGTGATTGGCCAACTCTTCAGACACTCGCCCAGAACCCTCTTCTTCTTGAAATGATCAGCCGCCTTTCTGAGGAAGTCGGCACACTCCCGTCAAGCCGTACGGAGCTTTACTCAAGTTGCGTGGACATTTTGCTGAGGTCGTGGGACAAAGCACGCGCAATTCCGATAGCGGACCAGCAGGCCTCGCCTGAGATGGTCAGGAACTTCTTATCCGAATTGGCCCTCCGAATGTGGGTGTCGAACTCCGATACAGTTGATTCTAAAGACATCTCGGCAGTTCTGGGTTCGGACCATATCAAGGACAAGGAATCGGCGGCCGGTGCCATGAGCCTCCTCAGAACGGCGGTTTTTGTCCAACAGGAGCCGAATCGTTTTGCATTTTCACATAAGTCTTTTCAAGAGTATTTCGCAGCGCTGGCTTTGACTTCTGAGGCCGCACCGAAGGCCGCCGCCATCCTTTGTGAATCGTCTTCGACTGCCCTACTTGAGTTCGTCGCGAACTTGTCAAATCGGATAGAAAACTTGATTGCGGAACTTGTGAATCGGGGGCACCTAGACATTGCGTTCAAGATCGTTCGCGCTTTACCCCCGGAAAGAGAAGGCGAGCGATTCTACCTCCTCAAGCGGATTGGTGAAGGCCTTGGGTTGCCTGATTCTGCCTTGCGGGGTCCGACCGAATCAACAGCGCAGACCGGCGAACTATCCTCCCTGTGGCAAAAGTGCAAGCGGGCAAGTAATCCCCAACAGAAGGGCAGGTACCTCGAGGATTTCGTTGAGGCGGCCTTTTCGCACGTCTTCCACGTTGTTAGCAAGGACCGCCTTACCGATTTCGGAGAGATTGACTTGATTTGTGAACCCAGAGAGATCAACGCTTTTTGGGGCCGTTGGCCCTCTGACTTCTTCGTAGAATGCAAGAACCACCGAGACAAATCCCCTGTAAGGGACATAAATGAATTCATAGGCAAGGCATCAGCTTGCTGTGCTCGTCTTGGCTTCTTTGTAAGCATGACTGGCTTTTCAGAAGAAGCGGTCAATAGCATGAAAAGAAGTTGGGGCAAGCCAGGTGTGCCCGAAATCGTCTGGATAATTGGCACCGACTTTGAGAAATGGATGGAGGCCAATGAACACCCAGAGGCTTTCCTGAAGAGGATGTGCCGTCGTGCAAATTGGGGCCGGGAATGAGCCCGGGTAGTCATGACTGGCCCAACCTTAAAGGATAGAGCCGATCCTGATAAGGTCGGACTCTATCAGTTGTTCAAGAAGCCCGGTTTTGGAATATTCTATGTATAGGGTAAAGACTGGCTGTTGGCAAGGGAATCAATTAAGGGACATGAAAAAATCAGGGATCCGATAGTAAAAATAAAGGAGGGGCGCCTTAAAATCTACGTTGTTTCCAATGAGAAATGGGTTTTAAATCATTCCGACTCCTTCTTTAATCTCATCTGAACATAGCGGTCCTGTGCCGTTCTGGTATTTGGATACGGCTTGTTTCGTTTATCGTATTTTTGATCTTTAAATCAGTTTTTATCCTGGCCCACCTCGAATTGGTTTACAATATGGAATCGAGAAGACAAATTTAAGTTTTCCTCCGCAGAGAATGCATTTAGGCGGATCATAGGGTTTTATTTCCATTTCTGAGGTAGTGATCTGAAAACCGAAAGATAACTCAATAAGGGCTCCGATTTTTTCCAGGGGAACGGATGAGCCTGGGCTTAAAAAGCCGTAATAGCGGACCTTCATGAGACCGGTCGGCAATACATGCTGTAGAAAACGTCGCATAAACTCCATGACATCCAATTTCATGGTCCGCCAGCGGTTGCTTTGAGGTTTTTTATATTTGAACAAGACCTTGTGATCTTTAACTTTGATGATACGACTATTTGAAATAGCCACTTTGAAGACATATGGTGCGAGGTATTTTACACTGTGAGTACTGGTGCCGACGGCCTGACAATTAACCACCCACTCTTGATTCCAAACCTCTTGAGGGATGTTTGAATCGAGACTGCTCTTTGTCATTTCATCTCGGAACTTGGCCCTGAAGATTTTGGACATGGCCTTCACGGGTAGATAGAAGTCGATTCGTGTAGGATGCCAGCGGCCATCTTTTTTTTAATAAGCTCCGCCGGGGACGACATAATGTATGTGAGGATTGTATACCAATTGCCGTCCCCAGGTATGGAGTACGCCGAGGAATCCGGGCAGATC
>CAYRFN010000296.1:0-3948 GCA_964423495.1 uncultured Desulfobacteraceae bacterium | reverse complement strand
GATATGCCTGCACCAAGAGATAAGTCTCCACAGCATCCTGCTTCCAACAACAAAAGAACCGTGAAAACCGTGAAACCTGCCCGCTCGTGCATTGCATCATGCCTTGCATGGCAGGCGAATCCGAGCCAAAAAGATAAATTATGCCCCGCCAACCCAGATTAGATGCCCCTGGCCTTTTACAACATGTAATGGCTCGGGGAATCGAACGCCGTAACATCTCATTACAGCATATTTCCTTGATAAAAGACCGAAAGGAGAGGTGATATGGCGACGCAGATAGTTAAAAATGAAATGATTCAAACGTGTTTAGGATTATCATCAGAATTGGTAAAATTATCAGTTAAACATATTTGGGTTGATTATGATAAAGTAGCTGATGTTTTATATTTAAGTTTTCGGAAACCTCAGAGGGCTAAGAGTACAGTTGAAGAGGATGATGTTTTGATTCGAACAGATGGAGATCAAATTGTAGGAATAACGATTTTGAATGCAAGCAATCGATAAGATTGGTATTTAAGGATTTTAGCAGTGCATTTTTATCTTCGATAGTGAAATTTTTTCAAAGACATAGACCCTGTGAGCTAGCTTAATGCTCGTAAAGCATATACCTGAGAGCAACATTATCATTCTATATCAGAACAGGATCGCCGACGCCAGCAAAAAATTTATCCCGTTAAATAGGGCTCCCTTTGGGAAATTTAACCGGGATGAAGAAAAGTGAAAAAATCGGCAGGGGAAATTTGGCCAGGAAATAGGCCAAATAATGGGTTTACCCTATGAAATTCTGCGTAGCAGACCCGTTCAGGGATTTCATTGGGGTTGAAATGAAAAATCGTGGGCCTGCCCCGTTTACCCCGTTAAATGCCTTTTTCTTTATATTTAACTGGGGTAGCTCCAGAAGATGGTACTGGGGTTGAAAATGGGTTGAATTTTAATGGGTTGGAGGTTCTAAATTACCTCATGTAGAGCTCTTTCATCCCCTACTCTATGCCGGTTTATCCCGGCGCACTGAACGTCCCGAAAGCCCCACTTCCTTTAGGCGCTGGATTATGGTTGACCTCTATGTTTTCCTTTGAGATACTTATTTGCAAATGGACGTCTCCAAGAACCACAGCAAATATCGAAAGATAGGAGGTATAAGATGTTAGCGATAAATGGGGTATATGACAAAGGGAAGATCGAGTTGATAAAGAAAGTTCCGATTAAGGGAAAAAGAAGGGTAATTATCACTTTCCTTGATGAACTTATTACGGATACTGACCTTGGATTGGAAATCGATCCAATCAGAGCTTTAAAGGGTTGCGCAAAGGGTTCAAATTTGACTGAAAAATTATTGAAATCTCGGAGAGAGGATCTAAACCTTGAAGAATCAAAATGGGGAAGATAAGAATTACGTTAGTCCATAATCCCTAATAGTGCCCTTTGCCAATGAAAAAGATCGCCTTAGATCACCTTAATCACTAATCAAGGCGACACCAATCAGCTCTCACTGGGGTAGGATATGCTGTAAACAGGAGGAGAAAAGATTGCAAAAGGGCATAAATATCAGTTGCTATAACAAATTATTTACTTATTTATATGGTCGTCCAGGACTTTGCCCTCAAAAAACAATTGTTAACCTATCTTCGCCTTGCCAAAAAGGATCTCTGTCTTCTGATAAATTTCAATGAAGTTCTATTGAAACATGGCATTACCAGAATCACCAATGCTCCTTTGCCTGAGAAAGATAACTGAAAAAACTCTGTGTCCTTTGTGTGCCCTGTGAGAGAACATTCTTTTTGTTTTAGTTTTTAGTGAAAAATTCAAAGATCTCAGTCCGCTAAGGGCTTAATGGGGGAACTATATCCAAAAAAACACTGATTTTTATCCCTTTGAATTTACTACAATTTATCGCTATCTACTTTTTTCTTGCCTGCCCGCCGTCTTTCTTGTCCGCCGTCTTTGTGGCGGATTGGAGGGACAGGGGCAATATAGGATGTCCCCATTCATTCAAATACGATAAAAGTGCTGAATTGGGAGCCTCTACTAAGAAGATACATATATAATAAATCTCTTGCCCGCTTTGCGCGAATGAGTTACTGATTTACAAATGGACGTTCCGCCCTTTCCGCAAAGACAAGTCCCATTAACATAAGGAGTTAGCTATGCCAAAATTGAAAGAGGTTGATATAAATTATGATCAAATCCGGGAATTAGTCCTTCAGCTTGAGTTTGAAAAAAAGATGACTCTAATAAAGGAGCTTATTAGAGAAAGAGGATACAAAAAAAATCTCTATGCTTATACTGAAGGGTTAGCGAAAAAGTATGACATACCCAAAATGAGCGAAGAACAGCTCGATACCTTTCTTCACAAAAGGAATTGAAGGAGACTAAATTTCTTGCTTCCTAAGGTTGTGATTGATACCAATATTTATGTTTCGGCTATCTTTTGGGGTGGGAATCCGAGAGAAGTACTGGATTTAGGGCGAGATGAAAATATCCTTATTTATACTTCATTTTATATACAGCAAGAAATCGCTCAAAAGCTGAGGATTAAATTCAAACTTGATGAGGAAGACGTAAAGCGCATTCTTTTAGATTTTTCAACCTTTACCATACCGGTTAAGGTCACGAAGCGAATTCGGGCAATACATGATGATCCCGATGACGACAAGTTCATTGAGTGTGCTATTTCTTGCAATGCAGACTACATTGTCTCCGGGGATAGGCATCTATTGAATCTTAAAAAATATGCTGGAATAAAGATTTTAAAAGCTTCGGAATTCCTTTTACACTATGGTACCTGACTATACCTATGATGGAGGCCATCTCAATAAAACAGGCCGTAAGAAAGCCGCTGAACAACTGCTAATCCTCTTGGCAAACATCTCGAAGGTTAAATTTTTAGGTAAATGATTTCCGAAACAAAAAAGTGCAATCCGCTATGCCCCGTTCAATTTTCACCCTATGAAATGTTTAACCCGTTAAATTCTAAAGGACAGCAAAGCGTATTTAACTGTGGTTTACCCCGTGGAATGAGAAGCCTATTCCTCTGGGGCGAAGGCCATTTAACTGGGGTAACAAAAATGACGACAACTTGTTCAACTTAGTCAATAACTTCCCCACAAATACGTCCCCAAGGTTGCCAAATGCAACAATAATCTTGTTTATCTTGTAAATCCTGTCTAAAGAGTATTAATTTGCCAGATAAAAACAAAACGGATTTCTCATGGAATCTACGCAAATATAGGGAAGGAGACGAACTATCCATAGTTGATTTGTTAAATACTGTATTCAGAAAGTGGAGAGGGTTAGCATATCGGAAATGGTGGTACAAACAGAACCCAGCGGGATCTCCAATAATTTGGTTGGCAGAACACGATAACAAGATAATAGGAAACACCTATTTGACCGGATCATTTAGCTGTGATGCTGCCACACACCCGGAATACCAGGGAAAAAGAGTTTTTTCGTCCGTTGTAAATAGGTGCTACCAGGACGCTGCTGAAAACAACATTCCCCTAACCTATGGTCTTGCAAATATAAATTTGGGACCACCCTATAAAAGATACGAATGGAGGGGCCATATTTCCTTTATTACCAATATGATAAAAGTGCTGAATTGGGAGCCTCTGCTAAGCAGATACATACATAATAAATCTCTTGCCCGCTTTGCGCGAATGAGTTACTGATTTACAAATGGACGTCCCCCTTTTCTCAATGGAAAAATATTTCAAATATTCATTGACATCTCTATTCCTTAGAAGTATTCTTTATAAATAAAAATAGGGCGAACTTAAAAGAGGTAGAAAATGGGAAGAACTTCTAAAAAACTCAATTTCCTAATCGAGGAAGGGCTTTGCCAGGATTTGGAAATGTTAGTGCCTGCGGGAAAGAGAAGCAAGGTTGTAAATGAAGCGCTCCGCAAGGAACTGGAATCGATTCGTAGAAAAAAATCAGTAGAGAAAC
>CAYRFN010000295.1:0-4033 GCA_964423495.1 uncultured Desulfobacteraceae bacterium | reverse complement strand
AAGCAACTTAACTCAAATAACCAGCAACCAATTTTTCGTTTTCTGAAAAGAGAGCCCCATGTCCTGCCGGGTGCGAAACTTTTGAATGTTACCAAATTGTTAGGGTACCTTAATCTTTGAAAAAATTTCTAACGATAACAAGGAGAAAAAAAGATGTCAGGTGTGAATAAGGTGATACTAATCGGAAGATTGGGAAGAGATCCGGAAGTAAGATACACGCCAAGTGGCACAGCAGTCGCCAATTTCAGCATTGCCACCTCAGAACAATGGAGTAATAAGGATGGCGAAAAGCAAGAACGTACCGAATGGCATAGAATTGTGGCATGGAAACGTCTTGGAGAAATTTGTGGTGAATATCTTCATAAGGGTAGTCAAATTTACATCGAGGGGAGATTACAAACAAGGGCATGGGAAGACCGTGATGGCAACAAGCGGTACACTACAGAAGTGATTGCTCAGAACATGCAGATGTTAGGTTCAGCAGATAAAGAGGGAAGGGCAGAAACTGTAGATGAGAGTTTCCCTGTAGAAGAACCTATAACCGTGCCAGAAGATGACATTCCTTTTTAAACTCTGTCCTTTTTCAGATCTTGTCCTTATTTCGCAGACTGATCATTTTCTTTTTTAGAAGAATCAATTTTCTCTGGAGGTTCGTGAGTAGCTTTTTTGAAGTTCTTGATTCCCTTGCCTATTCCGCTGCCTATCTCAGGAAGTTTGCCAGCCCCAAATATTATCAGAATGATGATCAATATTATGATCAATTCTGGCATACCAATACCAAACATTTATATACCTCCGCTTTTATTTATAATTGACAATTTTCGATTGGCGATTTGGGATCGAAAGTCATCAAGCGTGCAAACCCTATAGTTAATCTTCAATAAGTGATGGTTTGATTAATCGTTTGAATTCGTTAGACTTTTTGAACTCTTTGATTGCCTTATTGTAATCCAACCAGGCAGACCATAGTTTAATCCATTCCTTGTTATGCCAGAAAACATCGTGATCCTTCTTTCCTCTTAAAATCTTCTTGAAATCTTCAAATTCAGCATGGCAGCCTTCACAAAGATTAAGATCAGGGGGAGTTAATTCCGATGGACAAGCAGAATCAGTTGTTTCTAAATAGTGACCGCACATGGCACATCTATGATTGCATGAAGAGCACTGGACAAACCTTTGAATCGTCTCAATTTTGTGACGATGGGCTTCTAAGCGCTGTTTTTTCCTTTTCTCCTTGAGCCTGTCAGTAATGTTAAGGACGTTATTCATTAGACCTCAACTTTCTTCAAAATACCTTTAGGATTAAAAACAACGGATTTGGTGACCAATTTTATTAATCTTTAAAGATTTTAAGGCTAAAAATATCCAGAGTCAAGAAATGTTCAAATCGAACCGCTTCTTCCCATAATTTCAAGGGCGGTTTTCCCAAGTATCGGAAGGTTAAGGACGACATTGATTCCCGCATCCTTAAGTGCTGTTATCTTGTCTTCCGCCTTTCCCTCACCGCCTGATATTATTGCTCCAGCATGACCCATGCGTCTCCCGGGTGGAGCTGTTTGTCCGGCAATGAATGCGATTACTGGTTTGGTAAATTCTTTTTGAATGTATACAGCCGCCTCTTCTTCAGCAGTGCCGCCGATTTCTCCAATGACAACGACTCCTTTTGTATCCGGATCATCTTTAAATCTCTTGAGATGATCTATAAAGGTGGTACCAATGATGGCATCTCCTCCAATACCAATACAGGTGGATTGGCCTAAGCCAGCCCTGGTCAATTGATCGACCACCTCATAGGTCAGCGTGCCGCTCCTTGAGATTACTCCGATGTCACCCGGGCTGTGTATGACCCCGGGCATTATCCCAACCTTTGTCTTCCCTGGGGAGATAATCCCGGGGCAATTGGGACCAATAAGAACCGTTTTTTTGTCCCTTAAGAAAGCGGCCACTTTGACCATGTCGAGCACTGGAATCCCTTCAGTAATGCATACAACAATTTCCAGCCCATTAGAGGCCGCATCCACAATGGCATCTGACGCTAATGCGGGAGGAACAAAAATACACGAGGCATTTGCACCCTCTTTTTCCACAGCCTGTTTGACCGTATTAAAAACCGGCACTCCATCCTGTTTTTGACCACCTTTACCTGGTGTAACTCCAGCGACCACAACCGTCCCGTAATCGAGCATCTGCTTCGTATGAAAGGTGCCTTCCCGCCCTGTAATACCCTGTATAACGACTCTTGTATTTTTATCTACAAGTATACTCATAAATTTCGTTTACGAGACCTGCTTTGCGACCAGTTCCGCTGCTTCAGCAAAATCTCTCGCCAGCAGAAACTCTAACTCCGATTTTTTTAAAATTTCTCTCCCTTCCTCCACATTAGTTCCCTCTAACCTCACAATCAAGGGAACCTTGATAGATGTCTTCTTAGCCGCTGCAAAGACACCTCTTGCTAAGACATCGCACCTCAGTATTCCCCCCAAAATATTGATAAGAATCGCTTTAACCCTTTTATCTTTTAGAATGATTTCAAGGCCTCTCGCGATCATCTCCTCGCTGGCTCCCCCACCAACATCTAAAAAATTAGCTGGTTCGGCCCCTGCCAACTTTATGACATCCATAGTAGCCATAGCCAGACCGGCACCATTTACTATAGCACCAATATTACCGTCTAATCGGATATAATTAAGGTGGTATTCTTCTGCCATCAATTCAAGGGGATCTTTTTCTCCGGGATCATCAAGTTCCGATAGCTCCTTTTGTCTAAAAAGGGCATTTTCATCAATACTGATCTTGGCATCCACTGCAATGACTCTCATATCCTTTGTAATAACAAGGGGATTAATCTCTACAAGGGAACAATCGCAAGCCATAAAGATCTTGTAAACATCAGCCATGACAGACATTAGGCCTTTTATAGCCTCTAAAGATGGAAACGGGTCCAGTCCATAGATCAGATTCCTTGCCTTGTATGGCATCAATCCAACGGATGGTTCAATGTATTCTTTCAATATAAGTTCAGGAGTTTTAGCGGCAACCTCTTCGATGTCCATACCTCCGGCCTGACTAAAAATCATGGCTGGCATGGCAGTTGATCTATCAACCACCATACTAAGATAAAACTCTCGGTCAATTCTAATGCCTTCCTCGATAAGGACCTGGTTGACAATTACACCATCAGGTCCTGTCTGTTTAGTCACCAGAGGTTTATGAAGAAGGGCCTCTACGAAAGCAACCACCTCATCTATAGAATTGGCCATTTTAATACCCCCACCCTTGCCTCTTCCACCCGCAAGGACCTGTGCCTTTATCATCCAGGGAGGGCCGTTTATAGTCTGAGCCACATTGGTGGCCTGGACAGGAGTCGTTACAAGTTGACCATTTGGAACAGGAATTCCCGACTTCCTAAAAATATCTTTGGCCTGAAATTCGTGCAACTTCATAATCTTATACCAAAACCTTGGTAATGTTCAAAAGTGTTTACATTCAGTTTATACTTAAAAGGTTTATGTGCCTTTCGATTTCTTTAAGAAGGGCATGGGACTCTCTTTTCAAAAACGAGACGTCAACCGCAAGACCGAAGGGACATCACTGCGCTACGGCGGGCGGAGGGTTTAGTCAGTACCTTGCCTTTATGGTGGCTATGGCATCAACCTCAGTAAGTTGCCGCCCGCCTGAGAAGCAACTTAACTCAAATAACCAGCAGCCAATTTTTCGTTTTCTGAAAAGAGAGCCCCATGTCCTGCCTTTCTGTTACTAATACTTTAGATGCCTATTCTACTCTAATGTCAAATTTTAACAGAAAAACATTACATAGCAATACGCCGATAGTAGTAAATAGACCCATTTCTATTCTTCTCAACTTCAATTGTCAAGCAGGAGGGTGTCAATAACATAGAGGAGGAAGAGTCTTAATAAGAGGGGATAAAGGGGGACTTCCATAAGAAACTAAATAACCTATATATCGCGGAGTTATTTTTTTAGGTTCTTCTCCGAATTAGTTGAAGAAAGCCTGGTAAATTTTCAGCGTAAA
>CAYRFN010000294.1:0-4143 GCA_964423495.1 uncultured Desulfobacteraceae bacterium | reverse complement strand
CGGCCCTATCAATAAGAAAGATGCATGTCGCTTTATTTATGCAAGGATATATAATGATCACTATTCCAATAATGTTTCCAATTATTGAGGCCTTGGGATTTGAACCCGTATGGTTCGGATTGTTGCTTCTTCTTAATATTGAGATGGCATCGACATCGCCGCCCTATGGCCTTAATCTGTTTGTAATGAAAGAGGTGGCACCACCAGGTACGAAAATAGGGGATATCTTTTCAGCGGCTATTCCCTTCCTCGTTTGTGACTTGATAGTGATGGCGCTAATGATAGCCTTTGGTGATGACAGGTTCCTTTTGTTGATAAGAGGTCTTTTTTTCGTGAACTGAGGATAAGAAAAAACCCTTGGAATTCCTGCTTTTAATACATCCTGCCATGATTTTTATGCAACGATAGGGTTGATATAGACACGGTCTATTCACTTAATGCCTGTGCGCGATAATACGTTATCATTCGTCTTAAGGAATTCATCGCTCTCTCTATGGTCGGGTAAACAGCAATACCTTGATCCTGATAAAAGCGGCGAAGTCGGCGTCTCTCAGCCTCGCATGACATGCCGCCCGGCCTGTCGCCTCCCTCGCGCATAACCACGATGACGGGAATTCCGTACTTTTTCGTTATTCTCACGGGTATTTCAGAAAGCCACGGTTTTTCTTCCCAAGGAATCTGCTCGGCATATCCCATGACCTCGCGCAGCTCGATGGATGGGGTGACCTTATCAAGGATAATACTGCCGGCCTGCCCCGAGGCGGCCAAGTTCTCCATGATACCTTCAAGCGCCTCTCCGGGAGGGAAGGGCGGACCGACATCAACCGGATTGTGGGCGCTGGTCCCCAGGGGAGCCAGAAAAGCGGCTATTTTATCCTGCACTTCCCTGCTCAGTTCCGCCATGGTTAATCCCTCGCGATAACACGCATCACTAAAGGCCACACCGACACCGCCCCCTCCACACACCGCAGCTACCCGCGGGTCAGCCTGCGGCGGGAGGTGATAGAATGCAGATGCGGTATCCAGGAGTTCCTCAACGCTATGGACCTGAACCGCGCCTGTTTGGCGAAATATTGCCGACCATATTTTCGCATCGCCGGCCAGTGACCCGGTGTGGCTGGCCGCCACCCGCGCGCCGCTCGGGGTAAGCCCCCCTTTCCAGATCACCAGGGGCTTTTTCAACGCCAGACGCCGCACCACGCCCAGAAATTCAATCCCGCTCTTCACCCCCTCAAGATAAGCGCCGATGATACCTGTATTCGGGTCGGCCTCAAAGTATTTCAGTAAATCAACCTCATTTATATCACAAGCATTGCCGTAGCTTATGCCATGGGTGAACCTGAGCCCGTAATCCCCAGCGTAACGAAAGACATCCTCGGACAATCCTCCGCTCTGGGACAGGAACCCCATTGAACCGCTCTCGGATGGGTAATTCACGCCGGGAATCTGCGTCACTCCGCCGCCGGGTGAATAGACGCCGAAGCAGTTCGGGCCGATGATGCGCATGCCGCCGCCCGCAAGGGCAGTCAGTTCCGACTCCAGCTTTCTCCCCTCCGCCGTATTGATCTCGCTGAAACCCCCAGTAAAGACTTCCACTGCCGGGACCCCTTTTTGACGGCACTCCTTCATAACATCGAGAACGGCGGCGGTAGGAACGTAAACCTTTGCAAAGTCCACCTCTCCGGGGATAGCGGATATGGAAGGGTAGACCCGCAGGCCCAACAACTCGGTAAGGCGCGGGTTTACTGGATAGATTTCGCCGCTGAAGCCAAAGCGCCGGAGGGCCATGACCATGCTGGTCCCGACACCTGCCGGGTTTTTGGAGACCCCCACGACGGCAATGGAACGGGGGTAGAAAAACGGACGCATTTCTGATAATATACTAGAACTCCCTGAATGGTATTTAGTCATTCTTTTTAACTCCCCCTATTTTAAACTTCACTTAGTGGACTATTTAATAATTTCTGTAACCATTTTCCTATGGCGCCAGGTCATGTTGCTCCACCCTCTTAGTCATCATCTTTTATTTTCCTTCGAAATCAGGCTTTCTTTTTTCGGCAAAAGCTAAAATACCTTCCTCTAAGCCCAGACTCACACCCCTGACCATCGCCTCCTTTGCCGTTCTTACTGCTAACGGTCCTGTCTCCCATATTCTATTTGATATTTCTTTAGCTGGTCTTGATTCTATTCAGCGGAGCGCCCAGAGCACCTTCCTGGGTTCATCTGCCAAATGCCGGGCGAGGTCTGGGATTTTTCCAAATTTCATGACATCGGCCCAGCAGTTTTGCACGCAGGCCGGATCAAGGCCCCGGGCTATTCGCCTGCCGCACAGGTTACAATAATCCGTGGGAACGGGGATAAAATACTGCTTTCCCCCGGATATCTCGGACGCCAGCTCTTTTACATGGATCCCCGCTTTCTCCTCCGATCGGTTGTGCTCCATTCGGCAGGCCATCTCGCAAACACGGCAGCCGACGCAAAATTCGTAATCTATTAGAATACCATATTTGGGCATCTATTCATTCTCCGCTTTGTAGATTCGCACCATCTGCGTCTTGAAAGGGTATCCTAGCCCCGACCGCCCGGTCCATTCGGAAGGGAGCAGGAGATTGATATTCGATTCCCATACCCCGAACAGGCTCGGCTCAGCCCCGGCCTTCTCAGGGAACCACCACCCATGTTGGGCATGGACTACTCTGGGATCGATTTTTTTCGTCAGCTCTGCCCTCTGCTTGCACCTCCCGTGTCCGCTTTCAACGTATATCCAGTCGCCGTCCGAGATCCCCAATTTTTTCGCGGTTTCAGGATGGATTTCCGTTATGGGGTCCGGGTTCATCCGACGCAGGGAAGAAATCTGTCGATGCTCGGAATGAAAGCTGCCCCGTGTCCTGGCGCCGGTTGTCAGGACCAGCGGGTATTTTTTCGTAATTTCCGGTGTGCTATAGGGGCTCTCAGGGGGTTCCTCAAAATGTGGCAACGGGTCCAATCCGCATTTCTCAAAGACCGTGGAGTAAAGCTCAACCTTCCCCGTCGGCGTGTTGAACCCCGGGCTCTTATCCGGACGCAACCATCCCTTCTCGTATTTTCGATACGTGAAATCATCAAAGGCGAAACTCTTTTCCCTTAGTTCCTCAAAGGTCATGCCCATGGGTTCAAGCATTTCGTTAAATATCTCGTGGACATTATTCCAGGGCCACGCTTCAGGATTAAGCCTTCTTCCCAGTTCAAGATTGATATCCATGTCGGACTTACAATCGCCTATGGGTTCTATGGCCTTGTTAATGGTTGAGATATAGGTCGTGGCTCCCAAAGGTATATGTATCCCGTCTCTTTCAACGTAAGTGGTTGCCGGCAGCACTATATCGGCAAAGGCCACTGCCGTGGGCGTCATGAAAAGATCAACCACCACCGTAAAGTCAAGTTTTTTAAATGCCTCGTATGTCCTTTTCGGATCAGCCGTGCCGCACGCGAAGGTATTCGTGGTCTGTATCCAGGCGCCCTTGATGGGGTATGGGTCACCTGACAACATCTGATCGATGAAAGCGCCTCCGGGACCGGGGACCTTCCCAAGCCAGTCAATGAGGGGATAAATCCCCGCGCCTATCTTTTTTCTCAACTGATCTTCCCCCATATCGGGAATACCCCACCCCATAAATCGGTCCATATCAAAGAGTCGCCTGCCGAAAATATTGCCTCCTGGGATGTCAATATTTCCCGTCACTCCCCACAGGGCTATAATGCCGTGGATCGTTCCCATGCACTCCTTGCTCTGATCCAGGGCAACTCCCCACTGGACAGCCGCCGGTTTAAAGGTAGAATACATTCTGGCGGCCTGTACGATTTGCTCCTTCGGGATCCAGGTAATCTCTGAGACCTTATCAGGGGGGTATTCCTGAACCCTTTTCTTTAGTTCATCGAATCCATAAGTCCAGTTTTCGACAAACTCCCTGTCGTATAACTGATCATTAATAATAACATTCAGCATGCCTAAGGCCAGAGCCGCATCCGTTCCCGGTCTGATCTGCATCCATATCTTGGCCCTTGACGCGAGCCACGTCTTTCTGGGATCTATGACGATCAGTTCAGAGCCTAGGAGGCTGTCCGAGAACATCCTCATTCCCATAGAAAAAAATCTAAATTATT